>JAICIO010000036.1 GCA_025924315.1 Phycisphaerae bacterium | reverse complement strand
GACCAAATGAGCCTGTGCCCAGAGCAATGAATCGCCAGCCTCCATGCCGGCCTCCCAACTCAATCGAAAAAACCCCACAGTATCGCCACAGCTTGCGAACTGGAAAGATGTGGGGAAAGATCAGGCTGAAGCGGACCCTACAACTCTTGTTCGTCATGGAACGCGCGTCGCTCATCACGGGAATCGGACTCGTCACGCCGCTGGGAAATAGCGCGGACGAGACTTGGCATGCGCTGCTGGTGGGTCGATCGATCAACGATCATTCGCGCGTGAACCTGGACGATCCTGTGGAGTGCTCGCGTGTGACGCGGCTTGCATTGCGTGCGGCGCGGGAGGCGCTTGCGCATGCGCGTTGGGACCAGAAGCTTACGCGCGATGACGCGACGGCCCTGGTCATCGGCACAAGCAAGGGAACGATCGAAGATTGGACGACCGCGGGGCGCGTCGCGACGGGACTGGGTCTCTCGGAGATCGCACATGACATCGCGGCAGGGTGCGATTTCGGGAACGGGCCCAGCATAACCCTGTCGGCGGCGTGCGCGAGCGGGCTGCATGCGCTGATTCGCGCAACGATGATGATTCGGTCGGGGCAGATCAAACGAGCGCTTGTTGTCGCGGCGGAGGCGTCGGTGAATCCGCTGTTTGTCGGCAGCTTTCAGCGCCTCGGCATCCTCGCTCCCGAAGGATATGGTTGCCGGCCATTCGATCGGAATCGGAAGGGTTTAGTTATCAGCGAAGCGGCCGCCGCTGTCTGCGTCGAGCAAGCGACTGATGAAAACATCGGAAGGGCACTCGCGCGTGTCGATCGCTTCGCTTTGGCCAACGATGCTACGCACCTCACGGCATCTGACCCCAACGCATGCGCCCTGCGGCACGTCATTAAAAGTACAATTGCAGAAGGCCCAATCGACGTGATTCACGCCCACGGCACCGGCACAGAAATGAACGATGCCATCGAGCTTGCCGTACTCGAAGAAACGCTTCACCAAGCCCAGCCGTTCAAGGCTGGGCAATTCGACCACACGCGCCCTATCGTCTACTCCCACAAAGCCGCACTCGGCCATTCTCTGGGCGCCTCCGGCCTCATCAGCATCGCGCTCAATGCCGTCATGCATCAGCACAACCTCGTCCCCGGCAACATTCGCACAACGCATCCGCTTTCCCGAAAAGAACTGGCGCTGTGCCAATCCCCGGTGCAGCGCGACATCAAACGTTCACTGGCTATCGCATCGGGATTTGGCGGAGCGCTCGGAGCGGTGTCACTCGCTCGGCCGTGAGCGCGCGAGTTCTCGAACGGTTCCCAATTCCTGAATCGAATTCGCGGCCCGATCGAGGAGATAAACCCGCCGATCGGGCTGTCGCTTGGCATAGTAATCAATCAGTTCGTGATTTCTCGAACCCAAATCGTGCGCGCGGATCAAATGCGCTTCATCCGGCCACAGCGTCTCCGAATTATGCACCGGCTCTTCCTGCGGATTGTCATGACCGGGATGGAACCGGAAAAAAATGATCGAAGGTACGCGAGGCAGTTGTGCGATGCGATCTTCAATCGCCGGGAGGCTGGGATAGTTCATGTACGCCGGCACATCCCGCACGTGTCGATCGATCGGCGGAAGATATCCGACGAGCATCGCGATGATGCAGATGTCCATCACCGTTCGTCCCCGTCGCAAGCGCTCGAACAGCGCTTCAATTCCCACCAGAACCAATGCCACGCAGGACGCCATGAAAACAAACAAATAATGCGGAAGAAACGACGGATACATCGGATACAGAACTAGGAATAATACGATCGGGGCGATCAGGATCCATGCGCGCCGTTTGCGCGACAATACCGCGATTGGAGCAAAAACAATCAGCAGGGCGATCGGCAGCATCAGTGGCACGAGCTCCCGCCCATGCTGGTCGTACCATTTGTAAAATCGCCCGCCGGGGTGATCGCCTTTCAGGAAGGGTACGATCACGTTGTCATAAAACTCGAGCTTCTGCGGAAGTGTCGTCTGCGGACGCTCAGCCGGCACGTAGGTTCGGCCGACTCCAAACGTCAGCCCCGGCATCTCGCGATCGAGGTATTCCTGCACAGGCGTGCGGAGCCAGTGACCCGTAACTCCATGATCGAAGGTCAGCTGAAGCGCGATGAAAGGCAACACGCCAACAAGGAAGATCATTAAATACGACGCGAGCCTTCGCGGCCTGCGAACTAGCTGCGCGAACATCATCACGCCAACTGGCGCCGCGAAGCAGATTGCGTCGATTGGACGGGTGATGGCGCACAGACCCGTGCAAAGTCCGATAAAGAGTGTCGTCCGCCCGGTGGGTGATCGTCGCCAATGAAGCCACAGGAGGATCACTAGCAACCCGAGCACGAGCGCCGGCTGCTGGCCCATATTCATGATCGCGACGCGACGAAATTCCGGCGTCGCGAGGAGCATCAGCGCCGCGATGCATCCGACCGCCCCATCGACAATTTCCGCGACGATTCGATACGTCAAACCGATTGCACATCCGCTCAAAACCAGCGGAATGACCCAGAACTTCAAATGAAGCCAAACGCCGGGCGTGTAGACGATGGCCGTGCCTGGGTAATAGATCCCGGCGTAGGCCGGCTTGCCCCGGACGTAAAACGATTCAAAGAAGTCGGCCAGCGGATGAGCCGGCATCCAAAGCCTGCCATGGGCGAGCATGGTGGTCTGCAGCCGAAACATGAACTCGTCGTGGTAGACCATCTCAAACCGCCGGCCTTGATGGACGGCTGTTACGTAGATGTAGATAATCGCGACGATCGTCCACCCGATCGCGATGAGCGTTCGCGTGCGCGGCGAAATGGTTCGCAGAGCATCGAGGGCGCGCGTGAAGAAGCGATTCACGGGCGGGATCGAGCTGACGATGATTGCGACGAAGCCAAACTCAAACTGCAGCTTCGTCGGCCACGTTTGACCGCCGTTGAGCCATAAACAAACGCCGACGAGCAATAGCAACCCCGGCAGCACGAAGCGAGAAGCCCAAGACGCGGAATCACTCGGTTTTACCGGCGGATTCAGCGTTTGTGGCTCCATTGCGCTCCCAGGGATCGAACTTAACATAACACGGATTATCGGACGTAGGAGGGCGGTGAGAAATTGGGCTGTTGACGTAGCACGGGTTTCCAGACCGTGAATCTCTGCATTTCAAAATAACTCAAACCACCAAGACACGAAGACCACAAAGCACCGCTTGAGCTGCTTCGTGTCTTCGTGACTTGGTGGTTCATTTGTCTTAGTGCTTAGTCGCCGCGAGTTGTTCGACGCGTTCGTCGATCGCCCGGCAGGCGACCACCGGGTCGAACTGATGAAGGATGTCCGCGAGGTCCTGTTCGCAACCATCCGGCGGCGCGAAATGCCACACGTCCTGCAGATGTCCGGCGAGCTCCTCGGCGTACGGGTCGTAGAGGCACGAGCTCTGCATCCGCTGCGGGAGCAGTTCGCGATACATGCCGGTCTTCGGGAACAACGGCCAGCAACCGGCCGATAATGCTCGAACCGCGTGATGGTCCGAAGTCGCATCGCGACGCGTGCTGACAAATACTTTCGACGCCAGCAATCCCTTCAGATGCGCATTTTGATCGTTTTCCGGCAGGGTGGTTCGAGGCAGATCGACCGCCAGCTCATCCACCGGCCCCACCGTGATCAGCCGAAAATTCTCGCCTCGACGCTTGAGGATCGACATCGCGGCGTTGAGCAGGTTGTTATCGGCGTCGCGGGTCTCGACGAAAATCGTCCGCGTATCACGTTCGATGGCTTCGGCGCCCATTAGATCCTGTACGTGCGCAAAGCCCACCGGCGGGGTCATCACCCGCGCCTTTCCTGTAACTTCCGGCAAAGGGTTCCGCCCTGCCAGTTCGGGCAATCGTTTCACCAGCGCCGTCGCCTTGCCGAGAAACGTTTTCAAATGATAGAGCGAGTTGAACCAGATCTCCGTCGCGGCGGCGGCGCTGTTCAGGTTGATGAGGTCGAGCGGGCCTTCGTGCTTCGAATCGAGCGGCGGAAGCTGATTGTCGTGAAAGTAAACGACCGACGGCGTCTTGAGCAGGTTCGGCATGAAGCGATACAGATCCGAGAGGTTCAGCGCTTCACTGGTGAACAAGAGATCGGTCCGCCCCACCCAATGCCGCGATAATTGCTCGGCGAACCAGACTGCGGCGGTGGTTAATCTTCGCTCGATTCGTCGTGGCGGAAGTTTGAGCAGCGTCCAGCGATGGCGGCTGCAGTGAATGACCGCGTCGAGCATGACGCGACGAATTCCGCCATAAAACGGCTCGAGCGCGAGGATGTCCAGTTGTCGGGTCATGAGGTGTGGCGCTTGGAGACACGAACTCTGTCATTGTGAGCGAAGCGAACAATCTGGATTTCGAACGCATCATCCAATCCCGAGATCCTTCGCTTCGCTCAGAGTCTGTGATTTTTTGCGTGGCGAGGGCGTCTCGCCCTCGCATTTGCGGCTACAGCCGCGTTCGCGAGGGCAAGATGCCCTCGCCACGCTGAAAAGATCACACGCTCTCAGGATGACACGCGCGGGGCCGTAATCGTTACTTTGTCTGCGGCGCTTCGAGGTACGGCTGATTCCGCTGATACAACATGATGCGGCTTTGAATGCCGTTGGCAAGTTTGTCATTGCCCGCCGACTGCGCGAGCTTCACCGCGTTCTGCGCCGTTGCGATCGCATCGACAAACTTGCCATTCCGCGCCTGCGCGGCCGCGAGCGTGTCGAGCACGAGTGGGTTGTTCCCTGATGCCGACCGATTGCATTCCTCCGCCAGCTTCATCGCTTCATTCGGGTCCGCGACGTCGTCACGCGGATCGGTTGCCAGGATCCACGCAAGTGCGCCGAGCACGTCCGGTTTTCGCAGGCCGTTTTTGATGGCCGCGCGATACTGGTCCGCGGCCCCTTTCAGATCGCCTTGCATGCGCAGCGCGTGGCCGAGACCTTCGTGCGCCGCGGCGTAATCCGGCTTGAGCTCAATCGCCTTCTCCCAGTACTGAATCGCGTCTTTCACATCCCCGCGCCGCGCCAGTTCCAGTGCGAGATTGTGATACGGCTGCGGCAGCATCGGGCCGTATTGAATGGCCGCGCGAAATTCCTGGATCGCCCGGTCCGATTCGCCTCGCTGCGAATAGATTTGGCCGAGGTTGTTGTGCGTTTCCGGAAGATTAGGCTGAAGCTTCACGGCCCGTTCGTACTCGCGCAGCGCGCGATCCGTGTCACCTTGAGCAGCATAAACGTTCCCCGCCATGTCGTGCTGATGTTCGACTGCATTGGGCCGGGCCTGCTGGGCCGCGTTGTACTGCGCCATCGCCCGCGCCGCGTCGCCGTGCTTCAGGTAGTAATTCCCGATCATGTCGAGGGCGAGGAAGTTATGCGGATCGATCTCCAGCGCCCGCGACCAGAGGGTGAGATCGTTCTTCCAGTAACGCGTCTGACGATTCGTGCGGATGACGCAAAGCAGTATGACAATCGTAGCAATTACAACCAGACCCCCTTTAGCTCCCCATTTAGCCGCGGGGCTCGCCCCGCGCGAGCGCTCGTCGCCGGTTGAAGTCTCGCGCGGGGCGAGCCCCGCGACTAAATGAGCAAATCCCCAGGCGATCATGATGTACAGCCCGATCGACGGAATGTACGTATACCGATCCGCCATCGCCTGCTTACCGACCTGCACAATTCCGATCACAGGCAAGAGGGTGATCCCATACCATAACCATCCCATCAGCAAATAGGGCGCGCGACGTGCAAGCACGATGACCAGCGCTGTGATCGCGATGAGCACGCCCGCACAGAGCAGAACGCGCCCCATCGGAATTGTGGGATTCTCCCACATCCCCGGATGCGGATAGAACGGCGAGAGCTGCATCGGCCAAACCGTCTTCAGCAAATACGCTGCGTAAGAAACGATCGCGTTCTCGATCCGCAGGCCAAGCGGATAGAACGTCAGGTCCCCCACCGCCTGACCGCTCTTCTGCGCAACGATCGTCACAATCGCGGCGGCGATGCTTAGCGCGAAGAGTGGAAGCTTCTCGATAAAAAGCTTCATTGGAGTTTCGCGCCCAAATCGACCAAGCGGCCAAAAATCGAGAAGCAACAGCACAAGCGGCAGGGTGACGAGCATGGGCTTGGCGAGCAGCCCGAGGACCATGCAGATCACGACGAGCACGTAACGCCCCGCCGACTTTTTCTTCGCGTAAAACCAATACGCGAGCATCGTCAGCATCCAGAAGAGCGCGCTGAGCACATCTTTTCGCTCGGCGGCCCAAACGACCGATTCCACGCGCAGCGGATGCACAGCGAACAGCGCCGCGACGAACAAACTGCATCCGGGCGCGCTCGTCATCCACAGCAACGTCAGAAACAAAACGATCGCCGCGGCAATGTGAATGCCGACGCTCATCCAGTGCTGCGCCGCCGCATTGTCGGCCCCGAACAGATCCACATCGAGCATGTGCGAGAGCCACGTCAGCGGATGCCAGTTCGCCGACTGTTGCGTGTTCGTGAATGCCCACTGCACACTGTCGGCCGTCAGGCCCATCTTCACGTAACCGTTGTCCGTGACGTAATCGGGATCGTCATAGGTGGTGAAACCGTTATGCGAGACGGGCCAGTAGGCGACGATGGAAGCCACGATGAGCAGCAGGCAACCGAACGCGATTGCGCCCCACCGCGTCGTTGGCGCGGGCCTTTCCAAGTCAGTCGTGACACCAGTGGCGGTGAGGCTCATTGTTGATGCTTAAGCGTGACACGGGCTTCCAGCCCGTGCGTGCATCGTTCGCACGGGCCAGAAGCCCGTGTCACGAGCGAGCATTGTAGGGTCCGCTTCAGCGGACCGGTTACTCCATTCGTTCGAAAAGGCGAATAACCGGTCCGCTAAAGCGGACCCTACAAGATCAGGATGGACACCTTATTCGAGCAACCGCTTGGCGAAGCAGAAGCTCGCGTCTCTCTTGGGATCATAGGCGGGATCGCTCTTGTTGAAGCTCGTGATTTTCACGCCCGGCGACGCCGCCTCGAGGTACTTCCCATCACCCAGATAAATCGCGGTGTGATGAATCGCCCCGCGACGGGAGAGGAAATAAAGCAAGTCGCCACGGCGCAAACCGTCGCGATCCCAGCGCGTCGCGACCAGGCGGCCGACGTATGATTGCTGATCCGCATCTCGCGGAAGGTTGATGCCGTATTTCTTGAACGACGATTGCACGAGGCCCGAGCAGTCCACGCCGTCTTTCGTCAGTCCGCCCCAGACGTATTTGGTACCCATCAGTTCCATCGCGCTGGCGATCGCTTTTTCGATCGTGTCGCTCGGCGGATCGGACTTGTGAAAAGCGGCGGCGTCGATGGGCTCGACATCACCGGCGCGCACGTAGCCGACGTATCCTTCCGGCGCGTGGACGAGATAGAAACCGTCATCCGTTTTCCGCAGCGGATAAATCCGATCGCCGGGGAGGCACTGCGTGAGGTTTTCTTGCGGCGTCGTCGTGCGATCGCAGACAAACGTCGGCGATTTCACGCGGCCGTAACGTGTCGAGAAGGTTTCGTCAGGCAGCACCGCAATCTCGTTGCCGAGTCTGTTAAAACCCAGCTTGCGCAGGAATGCCTCAAGGGCCGCTTTGTGCTCTTCATACTCGACGAATCCGTGAAGCGTGAATGTGTCATCGTCGCGCCAGTCAGCGCGAACGTCGATCACAACACTCCGCGAATCGCCGATGAGCTCGCGCTTGTAGAAGTCGAGATAAATGGACATACGCGTCGGATCGCCGACGCCGCTGGGCTCGATCTTCTTGATGATCCGCTCGAGCGCCTCGCGCTGTCGCTCCGCCGGATCGGTCGTGGGACCGTTAAAGACGACGCCGCGACGAATCTCGACCGGCTTCGTCGTCGGATCAGCAAACGCGCACATCTGCAATGCAAAAATAAATAAAACCACTAAGACACGAAGACACGAAGCGGTACTAGTTGTGCTTCGTGTCTTTGTGTCTTGGTGGTTCATTTTGTCTTTTAGAAACGGGTGCTACGCGTTGATTCGCTCGAGCAGATAGCCCTTGAGCTTGTCGATCGAGATCCGCTGCTGGCTCATCGTATCGCGCTCGCGGACGGTCACGGTTTGATCCTTCAGCGTGTCGCCGTCGACAGTCACCGCGAACGGTGTCCCAATTTCGTCCATACGCGCATAGCGCCGTCCGATTGCCTGCTTGGCGTCGTACTCGCACGTGAAGCTCTGTCGTAGATCGAGGTACAGCTTCTCCGCGATTTCGGGCATGCCTTCTTTGTTCACGAGCGGGAAAATCCCGGCTTTGATCGGCGCGAATCGCGGCGGGATCGACAGATACTCTTCCGCTCCCTGCCGGCCCTTCACATTGCGGTATCCCTCGCAAAGCAAGACGAGCACAGCGCGCGTCAAGCCGCTCGCGGGCTCGATCACGTTGGGGATATACCGACTCTTCGCCTTAATCTCGTCGGGACTCGCTCCCTGCTCTTTGAGCTTGAGCTGAAGTTCCTGATCGAAGTAATCCAGCTTCGCTGTCGAATGCGTCTGATGCTGCGTGAGATCGAAGCATCCGCGATGGGCGATGCCTTCGAGTTCGCCGAAATCGGGCGCGGTGAAGGGGTACTTGTATTCGATGTCCACCGTCATTTTCGAATAGTGCGAGAGCTCGTCGGCGGCGTGATCGCGCAGGCGGAGGTTTTCGTCCTTTACGCCGAGCGACTTCCACCATTTCATGCGCTCGACCTTCCAGAACTCATACCACTTGCGCGCGTCATCGGGATGGCAGAACCATTCCATCTCCATCTGCTCGAACTCGCGCGAGCGGAAGATGAAGTTTCGCGGAGTCACTTCGTTGCGGAAGCTTTTGCCGATCTGGGCGATGCCGAAGGGCACCTTCACGCGGGTCGTGTCCAGCACGTTTTTGAAGTTAAGAAACTGGCCTTGCGCCGTTTCCGGACGAAGATAAACCAGGTTCTCCGGCGTTTGCGAGAGGCCCGCGTAAGAGATCATCATCAAGTTGAACTGCTCGGGCTCTCCGAGCGGCGCGCCGCATAGCACGCAGGGCTCCTGCAACCCGGTCGCGTTCAATTGCTCCGTCGCAACGTGGCGCACGAACTCTTTCATTTCCACGGGTACAGTCGGCTGACCGTTCACGCGCGTTGCGAGCCACGACAAGGTCACTTCGGGATTTCGGACAAGGGCAAGATTCGGCGCGAGCTTGCGTCCCCTGCCACGAGCCCACTTCAGTAGCCGCTCCGTATCGATGTTGCCAATGATCGGAGTGAACTCCTGGAGCAGATCCTCGAACCACTTGGAGGACGTTGCGAGGATCTCCCAGTAGTGATCCGCACGAACGATGTGCCCGCACTTCGTGCACTTGCGCATGGGGTCGGCGAATGTCGCCGTGTGGCCACTCGCTTCCCAGGTCTTTGGATGCTGAATGATCGCGGTGTCGATGCCGACCATGTCGACGGGGTGCCCGTCGGGTCCGATCGGCGGAGTTTCCACCATGTTCCGCCACCACCAGTCGCGGATGTTGTTCTTAAGCAGGACGCCGAGCGGTCCGTAATCCCAGAAGCCACGGATGCCACCGTAGATTTCGGATGCAGGGTAGACGAATCCTCGCCTCTTACAGAGCGAGACGATTTGTTCCATCACGTTACTGGTGGTTGCTTCTGACATTGGAAACTCTCCGAACTCAAGGGTTCGGGGTTCAGGATTCAGGGTTCAGTGAAACCGAAATGCTTCAACTGAACCCTGAACCCCGGACCCTGAACCCAAAGAAAAAAGCCCGGGCATTAGACAGCGATCGTTGGAGGGAATCTACCCTCGCATGATCGACGCCTAATGCCCGGGCCGTTGTTGATTCAGCTTAGATGATCGGGCTATGTGGTCGGGCCGCGCTCAGGCTTTCGCGGCCTGCGTACCCTTGCCCCCGGCGCGAAGCGCGTTGAGGCGCTTGGTCAGGCGGCTGCGCTTACGCGCGGCGTTGTTCTTGTGAATTGTTCCCTTGGTCGCGACGCGATCGAGCCGCTGAACGACCTTGTTCAGGGCCGCCTGCGCATCGTCGACCTTGCCCGCGGTTACCGCGGTGGTGAAGCCCTTCACGGCTTCCTTGATCTGGTCCTTGCGGGCGCGGTTGCGCGCGCGGCGCTTGATGCTCTGGCGGATGCGTTTCTTGGCGGAAAGTGAATGAGCCACGTTCGTTCGTCTCCTGTCAAACAATTCTGCCGACCAAAGACCGGTCGGCAGAGGGTCGAATAGCATAGTCGAGCGAGGGGAAATGTCCAGAGACGCCCGCCCAAATGTGACAAACGCCGCTTTCCGATGCCCGTCTGCGATCCCGCTAAGCCGCAAGCGGCAGAAGCGGTAACAGCGCTTACTTTTGGTCGGGCGGCGGTTGCTGGCTTTCGGCACGGAGCTTCTTAATCCGCGCCTGCACGTCGCGGTAGTTGAAGTTCCATTGCGCGACCTGGCTATAGGCCTTAATGGCCGCCGCTTTATCGCCCTTTTGTTCGAGCGATCGGCCATACATGTAGTGCATATCGACCGACTTCTGGTCGCCGCGGAGCTGATAGTCGTCGATCAGCGCTTTGAACGTATCGACGGCTTCGTCCACGAACCCGGCGTTGAGGAACGAGCTGCCGAGCGCGATCGTCGCATCGGTGCGATACTTCGGATCGCTTCGCGCAGTTTGGAACATCGGGATCGCTTCATCATGCCGGCCAAGTTGAAAGAGCCGGACGGCGATCTGGTATTTGAGGCTCAGATCCGTCGGATAATTTTCGGACCACAGCGTGTACTCGTCGAGCTCCTGCTGGGCGCGGTCCTTAAGGAAGTTGCGGTACTCAGTCTTGAGTCCTTCATCGCCCGGCGATTGCGCGACCTCCTGCCGCATCGAGCGCTCCATGCGCGCCAGCTGCGCGAGCTTGATGCGTCCGATCTGCTGCCGGTAGCGGAACAGCTTGGTTTTTTCGTACTGGTTTTCCAGCATCTCGATGGCGCGGTTTTCCTGGTCGGGCAACTCCGTCTTCATGAGCAGATCGACCAGCTTCATGAGCTTGGACGGCTCGTTTGGATCCGCCTGCCAATCCTGCTCGGCCGCCGCGATCAGGCTGCCCATCTGGTCCATCGTGCGAATGTCTTGATCCTGCCTCATCAGCTTCGACTGGCCGGCCATGTCCTTCACGCTCTTGCGGAAGCTGCCGGCGCCTTCGTAGTTGCCTTCGTTGATCGTCGTCTGGGCTGACAGATCGCGCAGCTCGCGGCCCAGATCCATGTCGTCCGGCTTCATGTTGACCGCGTATTGGCACGCTTCGGTCGCGAGCTTCCACTGCTTGATCGACCGATACACATCGCGGAGCTGGATGTACTTACTGAACTCTGGCTTTTTTGCTTCGGAGTTCGCTTTCAGGAGGATGGGACCGATCCAAAGGACGGTGTCGTAAAACCCGCCACGCGCGGCGTTCTGCATGACGGACAACATGTAATCGGTGTTGCCGGGATCGAACGCGAGCAGCTTCTCCGCGTTGAGCATGTTCTGCTTGTCGTCCTTGCTCGGACGCTTGTATTTCATTGCGTCGAACATGCCCATCGCTTTTCCGCCGCTCACTTTTCGCTTGAGGGCGATGTCCCGCAGCGCTTTGTGGGCATCGACGGATTCCGGGTCATAGCCGAGCCCGTCGATAAACATCGCAATGGCAAAGTCGTACTGTGCGGCGCCGGCGACGGCGGCGGCTTTCTCGAAGAAAGTCTCCGCCTTTTTCCGGTCTTCTTCCGGGATATCGCGATAACCGCTGTCGTTGTCAGCCACTGCTTGGGTACTCCTGCGGCGCGAGCGTTGGGGCGAGCTTGCCCCATCTGGCGAAGCTTAAGAATTGGGGTCCACTGTGTTTGAAGCGTCAGCTCAAGGGCCCGCAATCTAATCGCATTCAATTGAACCTGTCAACAAATTGGTCTAATCTCTAAGGTCATTATAGCGCGCGAGCCTGCGTCGAACCTACATGGCTTTTGAAGACCTCAAAATAATCCTCTGGCCCGATCCCAGGCTCCGCAAAATGAGCGTGGAAGTCGAGCATTTCGATCAAAATCTGCGTGATCTTTCTCTCCGAATGCTCGAGCTGATGCGCGAGTCCAAGGGTGTGGGGCTCGCCGCCCCACAGGTTGGGCTGAACATTCGTATGTTCGTTATGAACCCTACAGGCCAACCGGGCGACGATCGCGTCTACGTCAACCCCGTTTTAACTGACGCCACCGGTGAAGAGGCCGGCGAAGAAGGCTGTCTGAGCCTTCCGCAGATCAATGCCGAGATCCTGCGTGACCGCACACTGCATATGGAAGGGAAGAACGTTGAAGGGCAACCGATCAGCGAAACCGAAAGCGGTTACATCGCTCGCGTCTGGCAGCACGAATTCGATCATCTCAACGGCACGCTCATCCTCGACCGCATGGGCGAACAAGCCCGCATGAGCCACCGCAAAACGCTTCGGGACCTCGAAGAACGTTACGAGCTCGAGCACCCGAAGAAGCTTGTGAAGACCACAAAAACCAAACGCTGATGCCTTCGTAGGGTCCGCTTCAGCGGACCGGTTACTTGCTGTTCGAACGGATGAATAACTGGTGATTGTTGATTGGTGCATGATCAATTTCCTTTCAATCACCAATCACCAATAACCATGTCCCCTCTCCAAATCATCTTCGCGGGCGCCGGCGAGTTTGGGTTGCCATCCCTCCGTGCGCTGCGCGAGCACGGCCATTCGATTGTGCAGGTCGTGAGCCAACCGGATCGGCCCGCCGGACGGGGACGAAAGCTCACACCGACGCCGATCGCGCAGTTCGCCCTCGACAATAATCTCCCGCTCATTCGCACGCAGAATATCAACGCGGAGAAATTGCCGCCGGCTGATCTGCTCGTCGTGATTGCCTTCGGCCAGAAGATTGCCGAGTCAGTCGTGCATCACGCGCGGCTCGGCGCGGTGAATCTGCACTCGTCGCGGTTGCCCAATTTTCGCGGCGCCGCGCCGATCAACGCGGCGATCCTCGCGGGCGAAACCATTTCCGGAAACTCGGTCATTCGCCTCGCTCAAAAGATGGACGCCGGCGCGATCGTTGGACAGTCAACGCTTCCGATCGGCGAATTGGAGACCGCGGGCGAATTGCACGATCGCCTGGCCGAGGACGGCGCCAAGTTGCTCGTCGACGTGGTCGAAAAGCTCGCCACCGGAAATGCAACGGACATCGAGCAGGATCACTCGCAAGCAACGCTCGCGAAGAAACTTTCTCGCGACTCAACACGAATCGATTGGACGCAACCCGCAAGCGACATCGCCCTCCAGATCCGCGGCCTGTACCCGTGGCCTGGTTGCCGTGTGCAGCTGCTCGAGGGTGAAAAACCGATCGATCGAATCACGCTCGTCCGCGCGCGGAGCGGCCGGGCCGAAGGCCCGCCCTGCCGCCGCATCCCCGGCTCGATCATGCTCGACGGTAAAGTCGCGACAGGCGATGGCGTGCTCGAGATCATTGAAGTCCAACCCGAAGGCAAACGCCCCATGCCGCTCGTCGCGTATCGCAACGGCCACCGCTGGGACACCGGCATGCGCCTGGAGTCGATCGCATGAGCGCCCGTGATTTTGCGCTCGCAGCCCTCGACGCGACCGCCCTGCCGAACTGGCGAACCAATCTGATCCGCAAAACGGTCCCTTCGCCAACCGATCCGCGCGATCTCGCACTCGCAGAGCAGATCCGCGTCGGCGTGATCAAGAATTTCCTCCTGCTCCAGCATCTCATCGTTCATCATTCGGGGCGAAAACTGAATGATATCGATCCACTGGCGCAAAAGATTATGGCGATCGCGCTGTATCAGCTTCGCTTCCTCACGCGTGTCCCGGCGTCCGCCGCAGTGAATGAAGCGGTCGAACAGGCGGCGCGATTCGGGCGCGCGCGAGCCAAGGGATTTGTGAACGCCGTCCTCCGCAAAGCGACCCGCGAGGCGGATCCGAAGATCGACGATCCCGCGATCCGCCTGTCGCATCCGCGAGACTTGTTCGATCGACTTGTGAAACTGCTCGGACACGACGAAGCGATTCGCTTCGCCGAACACGACAATCGCGAGCCGCCGACGCTCGTGCGGTTGCTTGCGGACGCGCAAGTAGATGATCTGCAGGCCGAGGGCGTCACAATCACGCCGCATGAGCAGGCGGGAATGTTCGTCGTCCAGCACGCGAAACAGGCGACGCTCGCGGATTGGTCGCGGCGCGCAATCTCGCAGGTGCAGGACGCGACCGCGGCGCGCGTCGTGGAAGAATGCGACGTGCAACCCGGCCAATCCGCCCTCGATCGCTGCTGCGGATTCGGCACGAAGACGCTCCAACTCGCGGAGAAGGTTGGACTGGCCGGAAAAGTCCTCGCGGTCGATCCAAATCGTGCTCGGACGGAGGGATTGCGCGCCTTGCTTGCCGGGAGGGCGAGGCTCCCGCCGAGCCGTCTTTCCGATCGCGCGAGCGGCTCGGAGGGAGCCTCGCTCTCCCAACACATTACAAACGTTTCGGTCGTGACGGCGGCCTGGATGCGCGACGTCGCGGATCGTCCAAAGACGTTTGATCGTGTTCTGATCGACGTCCCCTGCAGCAACAGCGGCGTGCTGGCCCGAAGGCCCGAGGCGCGGTATCGGCAGGATGCAAAGACGCTCGAGTCTCTCGAAAAGCTTCAGCAGGAGATTCTGAGCGATACGGTCGATTCCGTCGTGCCGGGTGGGCTCCTGATTTACAGCACGTGCAGCGTGTGGCGGGAGGAGAACGAGGCGATCGCGAAGTGGTTTGGGGAGCAGTATTCGCAGTTCGAGCTTGTGCGCGAGCGATCGACGTTGCCGAGTTTTGATCCGGATCCGAAGCGATATCACGATGGCGGATACGTGGCGGTATTCGCTCGAAAATCGTAGATGCAGTAGCATTATTTAGCCGCGGGGCTTGCCCCGCGCGATCGCCGCGGGGCGAATGACGTCTCGCGCGGGGCAAGCCCGCGCGGCTAAATGGGATGCAATGTAAGGCTCAAGCGATGGCGCTGATCCACTGGCTTCAACTCGCGATGACGGATGGGATCGGGCCGATCCTCTTACGGCGGTTGATGGATGCAGCTGGCAGCGCGGAAGCGGCCTGTCGCGCGGACACATCGCTTCTCGCCAGCATCGATGGTATCTCGCGATCGAAGGCGGCGCTGATTTACAAGTCGATGCAGCTCGCGGCGGGCGAGGCGAAGGCGGAGCTGGATCGCGCTGCGGCGAAGAACGTCACGATCATTTGCCCTGACAACGAAACTTATCCGCTCCTGCTGAAACACATTCCCGATCCGCCGGCGGTGTTGTACCTGCGCGGCACCATCGAGCCGCGCGACTTGAATTCGATCGCGATCGTCGGCAGCCGGAAGTGCAGCCATTACGGCCGCGAGCAGGCGGAGCGATTCGGCGCGCTGCTTGCGGGCGCGGGGTTCACAGTCATTAGCGGCGGTGCGAGGGGAATTGACTCATCGGCGCACCGAGGCGCGATGTCGCCGACGAATGGACGGACGATCGCGGTGCTGGGAAGCGGCGTGGATGTCGCCTATCCGCCGGAGAATGACAAGCTGTTCGAGCAGATCGCCCAGCGCGGCGCGGTGGTCAGCGAATATCCGCTCGGCACGCCCCCCGTCGCGGAGAATTTCCCGCGGCGAAATCGCATCGTCAGCGGCATGTCGCGCGGCGTGCTGGTGATCGAAGCCGACGAGCGCTCGGGCGCCCTCATCACCGCGCGCCAGGCGTGCGACGATCACGGCCGGCCGGTCTTTGCCCTGCCCGGCCGCGTCGATAACCGCCTTTCGATCGGTCCGCACAAACTCATTCGCGAAGGCGCCGCCCTGTGCACGGGAATCGAGGACATCATCGATGGTCTCGCGCCGCTGCCGGATGATGTTGCCCAACCCCTGCCGACGCTTTTTGAACAAGCAGAAGAATCGCCCGAAGCCGAACCAGAAGCGCCGGTTCCGATCGTTGGTCTGAGTGAATCGCAGCAGTCGATTCTGCTTCATCTCACGAACGATCCGACCGATGTCGATGCGCTGATCGAGCGAACGTCGCTGTCTCCGCAGCAGATCCTGCAGGATCTCACGATGCTCACGCTGAAAGGCGCGGTGCGCCGGGTCGATGGCCAGAACTACGTCAAACGGAGTTAAATCGAGGTGCGCGAGCGAAACGATATGGTCGTCTGCTACGTCGTGCGCCCGACGATCGATGGATCGTCGCACGAGTTTCTCCAACTGCGACGAGCCGCCAGCGACTATATGGGCGGAACCTGGCAGACCGTTTACGGCACATCGAACGCGGGAGAGACCGCGTGGCAGGCGGCAATTCGCGAGCTGTATGAAGAGTCGGGCCTGCGTCCGCGAGAGCTGTATCGCGTCGATTGCGTGGAGACGTTTTATACCGCCGTCAACGACACACTCTGGCATGCGATTCCGTTCGTCGCGCTCGTCTCGCGCGCGGATGAAGTGCGCCTAAACGAAGAGCACGATGATGTTCGCTGGATCGCGCGCGACGCCGTGAACGACGCCTTCATGTGGGAGACCGATCGCAGGTGCGTCGCGCTCATTGGCCGCGATATTCTCGATGGAAGCTCCGCGAAACCGTATTTGAAGATTGAGGTGCCGAATGGGTGAGACGCTTCTCGGCGGCGCTGCGCGAAGCGACATCACCCCGCCGCTCGGGTCACTTCTCGTCGGCTACGCCGATCCGAATCGCCTCGCGGAATCGGTGCGCGATCCGCTGAATGCTACCGCCATTGTGCTGGAGCGCGGCGAAACGCTCGTGGCGATTGTGTCGCTCGACTGGAGCATCATCGAGAACGAAACCGTCGCCGAAGTGCGGGCCGCGGTTGCGAAGCTCATCCCGATCAAGCCGGAGAACGTGACGGTCTGCGTGACGCACACGCACTCGGGCCCGGCGACGTTCAATGTGTTCGGCTGGGCGGAACTCGACAGAAAATACATGGACGTCGCCGTGCCGAAGATCGCTGACGCGGTGCGCCGGGCGTACGAATCGCGCCGGCCGGTGCGCATCGGGATCAGCACGACGCACAGCGACGTCGGCGTGAATCGCCGCGAGATCCTGCCGGATCATTCCATCGCGTTCGGCGTGAATCCATGGGGCCCTTACGATCAGACGATGACGGTGATTCGCATCGTCGATGAAACGGAGAAACCGGTCGCGACGATCGTGCATTACGGCGCGCACGCAACGAGCTTTGATGGGTCGACGAAGATCGTGACGCGCGACTGGCCGGGCGTGATGTGCGATCGCGTGGAGCAACTGACCGGCGGCGTGCCGGTGCTGTTCATCAACGGCGCGCTCGGCGACATCGGCCCGCGGATGGCGAATAACAAGACGGTGGGAGACGGCGAAGCGTCGATGCTCGAAGTGGGACTGCGAGCAGCGGGCGATGCGCTGCGGGCGTATCGCTCGATTCACGCATTCGGTGATGTCGAGCTGCGAACATATTCGGAAACGGTTGAGATTCCCTACGCCCCGCTTCCACCGATCGAAGGGGCGAAGCAGGAGCTCGCCAAGCGCGAGCCGGCGACGAAGACGCCCGGGCCAGAGATGGCGGAGTATTTGCACTGGAAGGCGATCGTCGAAGCGCATGCGCGTCCGCCGATGACGGATAAATCATTTCAGCAGACGCTGACGCAGATCGGCTCGGTTGCGCTGGTCCCCTGCCCCGGCGAAGCGTTTGCCGAAATCGTGCTCCGCATCCGTCAGCAGAGTCCGTTCGATCACACGCTGGTCGCCAGCGTGTGTAATGGCTCCCACGGATACTTCGTGACGCGCGAGGCGCGAGCGCGCGGCGGATATGAAGTATGGGTCGCGAAGGCGTTTGGGGCGCAGATCCCGGCTGAACATGTCGATGACTGGCTCGTAGAGTCTAATTCGCGGCTTGTGCGGGAGTTAAAGAGAAGCGAATCACAGCGGCACTGAAGTGCCACTGCCCGGGCACTCCGAAATATCGCTTCGCTTGAAGATTGTGTTCCGATAGCTAAACTGTGCCGTGACCACGGGTCGGGAGAATCCGCCTGTGGTTTTTCTGTCGAAACAAAAGGTCGCTGAAAGGTTGATAGATATGATCAAGGTCAAGAGCCGTGGCAACGAAACGGCCGAGCAGATGCTGCGTCGGTTCAAGAAGATGTGCGAGAAGGAAGGCCTGACGAAAGACATCAAGCGCGTCGCCTATTACGAGAAGCCGAGCGAGAAGCGTCGTCGTCGCATCCGCAAGACGCCGCGCGTCGGCGGCAGCAGCGCGCCTCGTCGATAAATTGCTCGATGGGCTCGTTGATAACAGCGGGAAGAAATCACGATGGCCGAGGGTTGTATTGGCGGGTGTGGCGCTGCTTTCTAAGAAGGGGCCACCGAGCAATCCGATCAAGCGAAGGTGATGATGACTCTTGCTACCGATTCTGCTGTCCATACCGAGCATCTCACAAAAATTTACCGCGACTTCTGGGGCCGCGACAAAGTTCGGGCGCTGGATGATCTGAACCTCACGATTCATCGCGGAGAAGTGTTCGGCCTGCTCGGTCCGAACGGCTCGGGTAAATCCACGACCATCAAGCTGTTGCTCGGTCTGATCTTCGCCACGCGCGGCACCGCACATGTGCTCGGTCAGCCCGCGGGCAGCACCACCATCAACGAAAAAATCGGCTTCCTGCCGGAAGAGTCGTATCTCTATCGCTTCCTCAACGGCGAAGAGACGCTGAAGTTTTACGGCCGGCTCTTTAAGATCCCCTCGAAAGACCTGAAACGCCGCGTGCCGGAATTGCTCGACGTCGTCGGCCTCGATCAAAAGAGCCGTAAGCGCAAGCTGCGTGAGTATTCCAAGGGCATGGCGCGCCGCATCGGGTTGGCGCAGGCGCTGATCAACAATCCGGATCTGATCCTGCTCGACGAACCGACCACAGGCCTCGACCCGATCGGTACCCGCGAGATGAAGGACCTGATCCTCTCGCTCAAAGAACAAGGCAAAACGGTGCTGCTGTGCTCGCACCTGCTGGCCGATGTGCAGGACGTGTGCGATCGCATCACCATTCTCTTCCGCGGAAAAATGCAGACGCTCGGCCAGGTGCGCGATCTGCTCCAGGTCCGCGATATTACGCAGATTCAGACGCGCGGCATGACCCCGCAGCAGCTGACCGAAGTGCAGGAATTTCTGCGTCGCACCGGCGTGACCGACGCGACGATCACGCATCCCACCACGACGCTGGAAGACCTGTTCGTCCGCGTGGTGCGCGAGAATACGCCGGGCGCCGATCCGCGCATCGCCGGCAACGGGCAATGAGGCGGCAAGCGATCTGACCGAAACTGGCGGACATTGAGTGATCCCATGTCATCCCACCTTCTAGGCGACTTCGAAATCTCGAATTTCACCGGCGCGATCCTTGGCGTCGTGATCGTGGTCGGCGGATTGCTGATCTACGGCTTCCGCGATCTGCTGCGCTTCAGCATCACGCGCGCGTGGGCGATCTCGAGCGTCTGCTGGAGCGAAAGCATCCGCCGAAAGGTCCTGTGGATCACCCCGCTGGCGATCATCGGCGTGATCATCGTCGCGCAGCTTCAACGACCCAGCGACGAACAGGACGCGATCCGCCAGACCATCAAGTTCTGCCTCTTCGCAACCGGTCTGCTGATCGTCATCACGACGATCATCCTCGCCGCGACGAACCTGCCGAAAGAAATCGACACGCGCGTGATATACACCGTCGTGACGAAGCCGACGACGCGGTTGGAAATTGTCATCGGCAAAGTGCTGGGATTTGCGCGCGTGTCCGGTGCGATCCTCATCATCATGGGTCTGTTCACCGGACTCTATCTCCACCTGCGCGCGTCATTCCTGCGCGACGACATTCGCCAGCGGCTCGAGGCGGGCCTGGTGAATCCGACGGATCTCGCGTCGTATCAGCATTACAAGGATGTGGGTCTGCTGAACGCAAAAACGATCGAGATGCCGAAACAGATGGAGGTCTTCGCGCGGGTTCCGGATCCCAAATCCAAAGTGCGATGGTTCAGCGGCAACAGTGAAGGCGAAGCGTTGATCCCGTTTGAGTTCAAGAAGGAAGATTTCATCGCGCCGGACGACAATCAGGACAAAACTCCGGGGAAGACGGGCGCGGTCGCACTGATCAAGATTGGTTGGGATCAGGTCGGGCCGACGCCGGAGGAGCAGCGCGCGGGAAAATTGCCCATCGGCATCGCAGCGCCGGACACCAAGCCCACCACGCGCATTGCGGGCAAGCTCGTGCGTGCGCCGCAAGTCATGGTTCGCGTGTACGACACCAACCTGAACCAGCTGCTGCCCGGCAATGCAGTCGGCAACGGCAAGGGCGTGGACCTGGCCGATCCAGCCGGCATCACGCCGATCCCGGTCTACATCACCCCGCAAGGCATCCAGCAGATGCTGCAGGGCGACCGGACCAAGATTTTTCTCAACATCATCGGGCCGAACAAAGGATATGAATATTCGATCGCGCCGGATTCGGCCGTTCTGCTCATCCCTGGAATGAGCGAACAGACTCAACCGAAGGTGCTTCAGCCAGCGTATTCCAACAACAACCCGCTCGCGGCTATGCCCTTCCTGCGCGGCCGATACGGAATGGGCGGCGAGCAACTCCCCGGCAGCTCGAAAGAAACCGGGCCGGTTGTCGTGCTGCCGTTCTCCAATGCCGCGCCGAGCGGAAGCGGTGCCCAGGTCTCCTTCCAGTTGCGAGCCGGCATCGAAAACAGTGGCGACGAAGACACCGAGAAGCTCACGCAGATCGAAGCCGTTGCGTACAACCCCAAGAGCGGCGAAACCAGCTCGCCGACGAAGTTCTATCTCGAAGCGAATCGCCAAACGATCTTCCAACTCCCGCGCGGCCCGCTTGCGGACGGGCAATTCGAGATTCGTCTCCGCAATCTTACAGACGATCACTACCTCATCCTTCGGCCGGATTCGGTCAGCATGATCCAGTCGATGGAGAGCTTTGACTTCAATTTGCTTAAGAGCCTCTTCATCCTCTGGCTGATGTCGATCCTCGTGACGGTCATCGCGATTTTCTGCAGCACGTGGCTCTCGTGGCCGATCGCGATCGTGCTCACGCTGGTGATCCTGCTGGGCCACTGGGGCGTGCAGCAGCTGAGTGACACGCTGCAACCGGGCGTTGGCAATTCGATCGCTCAGGACCTTGGCCTGCAGGATCCCAGCAAGGCGAAGGCGTTTACGTCGAGCTACGAAGCGCTGTCGAAAGGTCTGGTCGCTGTGTCGACCATCCTGCCGGATATCTCGCAATTCTCCGCGACCGAAGACATCGAGAAAGGCGTGGCCATCGCCCCGCAGCGGCTCTTCGATGCGCTCACGGTGCTATTGGGCTTTGGAGTTCCAATGCTGGCGCTTTCGTACGTGTTCCTGAGAAACAAAGAGGTGGCGCCATGAACCGCGCTGGCCGCATTGGCATTGTCGCTGTGCTGCTGGCCGCGCTCGCGCTCAACGGCGTGACGCGCGTGGCCGCGGATCACATGCGCGCGACCAACACGTCGATCCCCGGTTCGCAGACTGAACTGAGCCAGATGAACAGCTTTGCGCTCGCCCTGCTGCTGGGCGGGCTGCGCGGGCCGCTGGTCATGATCCTCTGGAGCAGCAGCGAAACGCAGAAGGCGGATAAGGACCTCGAAGACTTCGACACCAAAGTCGAATGGATCCGCCTGCTTCAGCCCGAATTCGACACCGTCCACCTCTTCCAGATCTGGAACAAGGCGTACAACATCTCGGTGCAGATGGCGAGCCTCGCGAACAAGTACACCGCGATTCTCGATGCACTCGATTACGCCCAGCGGGTGGACGATCAGCGCCCGAGCAACATCAACATCCTGACCGCGATCGCGCAGGTCTATTTCGACAAGCTCGGCAACAGCAACGAGAAGGGTTATTACCGCGAGCGGATTCGCACTGAATCTAAGCCACACGAGCTGAAGCAAAAGCTCGCCCGCAACGATCCCGCGTGGCGGCGGCTCGAGTTCGATCCGATCCTCGATGACAAGGGCGACATCCTTCCGCAATATCTGAAGCCGGTGCGCGCGCGGCCGAGCGATTTGCCCGCGGGCAGCGACTGGGAGGATGGTTCGGCACTGCAGTACCTCAAACAGTTCGAACCATTCCCATATGGCGTTTCACCGCTGGCGCTGGCCTATAACTATCATAAGCGCGCGCAGGTGCTGCAGACCGTCGATCATCAGCGTCACGCGCAGCTGTCGGACATGGTGGTGGATAGCCGGCCGGCGCTCGATCTCAAAGGCTGGGGCGAAGAGGAATGGGAACGCGGCCGACGCGCGGAGATTCGCGCGCTCATGGGCCCAGGCCGCACCATCCCGACCGAGCGCAACGATCTCGAACTCGTCGCAGCGGATGTTCCCGCGAATGCCAAAGACCTTCTGCCTGAAGCGATGCAGGAAGCGATCTACAGCTACAATCGCGCAGTGCAGCTGGCGGCGGCGTCGGACGCGGAATACGCGCGGCATATCGCTAACTACACAACCAACGCGTTTCTGTACCAATCGCACCGCGACGATCTGAAGGCGATGTCGTTCATGTGCGCCGCCGATCGCGACTTTCTCAAAGCGCTGATCGCACACACGCCTGAGGAGCGCGTGAAGCTGTTCGAATCGGCCGCAAAAAGCTACGCCGATGCAAACTATCAGAATCAACTGATCTTGCTTCAGTATTACACGGGGGACAACGCCGCGCAGAAGCTCTTTCCGCCAGGCATTACGCGTACGAATGTCACCAAGCTTTCCCGCGAACAGGCGGCGACTGTTCTGAACGCCGTGCTCGATGACATGCGTCGGACCGGCGAAGGCATCCAGAATCAGGAAGACATGACCGAATACATGCGCTACATGGAGCGCGCCGCCCGCCGACTGCACACGATCGCGTCGGCCACCACCGAGCCGGCCGCGTCAACTCAATCGCAGTAACCATTCTAAGGTCTCCTCGCGACAAGAGGACCGGTCCCGCGTACACTACGTCGCCAAACGACGTGGAGGTTGCAATCGCCAAGCGTACGCCCAGTCCCGCAGTGTCCGGCTCGCAGAAGATGGATGCCGCGCGCGAATTCGCGATCCAAGCCGCGCGCCTCGCGGCGAGCACGCGCTGCAACAACGTCGTCGTGCTTGATGTGAGCGGAATCTCCCCCATCACCGATTTCTTCGTCGTTGCCACCGGCACCAGCCCGCGGCAGATGCGCAGCGTGTCGGACGAAATCGCCGAGCTCGGTGAGAAGAGCACTTTCGCCCCGCTCTCCCAGAGCGGCCAGGACGGCGAGTCGTGGATGCTGACCGACTTCGTCGACGTCGTCGTCCACCTCTTCAGCCCCGACGCCCGGCAATACTACGACCTCGACGGTCTGTGGGGCGACGCGAAGGTCGTCGAGTGGAACGACGCGAAATGATCTTCGGGAGGGCGAGGCGATCCGCCTACGTTCGCGCAACACGTTTCTCAACCGGCGTTCGCAGCCGGAAGCCATCAATCTCAAATCCGCCCCACCGATCCTGTACGTGCTTTGTCAGTTTTCGCAATCGTGCGACCATCCGCTTCGGTTCGCCTTCGCTCATCGCCGGAACAAAAAGCGTTACAAAATCGCGGTCGGGATAATCAGGATGGTTGTACTTCTTTCGAACCGCTGCGCTCGTGAGAATGCCGTGCGCCTTCGGAACACCGGGCACGATCTGGCCGAGCGACTTGGTGTAGCTTTCGAAGAGGCGGTGAAGCGCATGATGGTAAACGTACGCAACATCCGGCGCGCCGCGCTCGAACGCGTCTTCCAGATTGTCGAGCCCATCCCAGAGCCGATATCCATCGATCAACCGGTCCACGCGAGACGGCCGGCGCGGCGGTTTGCGCAGCCATTTCTGTGCTTCACGGCGGAGCTTCGCGAGCGAGCCCTCGCGATCGAACAAAATCCGCCCCGTCGTATAAGGTGTCAGCGACATGGCGCTGTGAGTCGCAAAATTGTCCGCGAAGTATTTGCGGATCTGCTCGGGAGGATTCACGAAGTATTCGATGAGGAACCCATCAACGCGCTTGTTCCCCCGCTCGCGCCATTTCGTTCCGGGCTTCGTGACAATGTAAAGATCCAGATCCGACCGCGGATTGGGTTTGCCTGTGACGTAGCTGCCGGCGATCAGCGCGCCCGTGACGTCCTTTCTCTTTTTCCACGGCACGAGAAACCGATCAACCGCCCGTTCCCACGTTTGCATGCATGAAATGATCGCGTGATCTGATGGAATTGTCGAACGCCACCGCGCGCATTGTAGGGTCCGCTTCAGCGGACCGGTTATTCGTCGTTCGAACAGAAGGAAGTAACCGGTCCGCTGAAGCGGACCCTACAATTGCTGAGCGGTTTGCGGTGGCTACGCGGCGTTCGCGCCGCAGCACTTCTTGTACTTCTTGCCGCTGCCGCAGGGACACGGATCGTTGCGGCCGATCTTGGCGTCTTCGCGGACGATCTGCTTCACCTTCGCGCCTTCGCCCTGCACCTGATTGGCGGCCTGCTGCATCTCACCGCCACCGCCGGTTTCGGCAACCGCGGCCGCGGTCTCACGCAGGTTTTCCGTCACGCCATAATTGTTGCTCGTGTCGTGGCGGGCTTCGGTGACGCGATACGCGTTGCGCGCCTGCGTCTGCTGGCCGACCACTCTCGCGCGGAAGATCAGATCCGTGACCTTGTCGCGCACGCCGACCATCATCTCTTCGAAGTAGCGGTAGCCTTCCTTCTTATAGAGCACGCGCGGGTCTTGCTCGGCGAAGCTCTGCAGGCCGATGCTGTTCTTCAGCATGTCCATCGCGTAAAGGTGATCTTTCCACGTCTGGTCGAAGATCTGAATGAGCACGAACTGCTCGAGCATCGTCAGCTCTCGGCGGAAGAACTGTCTCGCGACATCGAGCACGATATCGCGCGTCGTGAGCGGCTCTTCGCCGTCCTGATCCGCATTGACCGCGCCTTCGGGCGCCTCGAGATCCTTCGCCGTCAGCTTCGCATCGA
Organism: Phycisphaerae bacterium; assembly: GCA_025924315.1. Lineage (GTDB taxonomy): Bacteria > Planctomycetota > Phycisphaerae > Tepidisphaerales > Tepidisphaeraceae > JAICIO01. Next base: position 26,432 of record JAICIO010000036.1, on the reverse strand, counting down.
AGCGCTCGTCCACCGCCTGCGCGAGGGCTTCATGCGTCGGATTCGCCGCGATCAGCCGATCGACCTCCGCTTCCATTTGGCCGCCGCGGACGAATTTCTCCTGCAGCGCGATCAGTTCGTCGCGCAGCTTTCGCACCGACAGGCTGCGAATGTGCTCCGCCGTCAGATCGACGCGGAACTTCTTGTTCGCCCACCACCGGATAAAGTCGACGCCCGGCGAGAATTCGGTGTTGCCCTGCTCGCCGAACGCCTGCGCCAGAACCTGATCCACCGGATACTCGACCTCGCGCGGCTTGTACGCCTCGCGCGCCCGCGTATCGAGCAGATCGATGATCTCCTGCGCGTCCTTCGGCAGATTCGCCTGCTTGTCCTGCAGCATCTCATCCGGCGAAATCTGAATCCCGAACTTTTCCTGCGCCCAGCGCGACAGCTCCTGCAGCGCATAATTCGGCACCAGATATTTCATCACGCCTGCGCAATCGCGTCGGTCGATCTGCTCGATCGCCGCCTCGCGCAGCTTCTCTTCCATCTCATGAGCGTCCATCTCGCGGATCTGTTTCTGCGAGAGGTTCACCTGGAAGCGGCTCATCGCCCATGACGCGAGGCCCTTCGTGTCCCACTGCGAAGGATCGTTCGCGTCTTCGCCCATGAACTCGCCGAGGGTGGCGGTGATGTTCGTCTCCGCCTCGGCGCGGGCTTGGCGCTTGATGTAATGCTCGAGATCGTCGATCGCGCGCATGCCCTTGAGATCGCTGGGCTCGAGCGTCGTTTCAAAGTTCACCCGCGCCCATTCGGCGATGGTGGCGGCGACGAAATCCTGCGTGACGAACTTCTGCACCGCGTCTTCGATCGCATCGCCGATCATTCCCCAGATGATCTGATCGACGTCTTTGCCGATGAGCACCTTCTGGCGCATGCCGTAGAACGTCGTCCGCTGATGGTCCATCACTTCGTCGTACTCGAGCAGGTTTTTGCGCGCCAGGAAGTTTCGTTCTTCGACCTTCTTCTGGGCGCGAATGATGCCCTTGGTGATGGAACGATGCTCGATCGCCTGGCCCTCTTCCATGCCGATGCGCTTGAGCATGTTGATCGTCCAGTCGTTCATGAACATCTTCATGAGATCGTCCTGGAGCGAAACGTAAAAGCGGGAAGAGCCCGGATCGCCCTGGCGGCCACCACGCCCGCGGAGCTGATTGTCGATTCGGCGGGCGGTGTGACGCTCGGTCCCGATCACGTGCAATCCGCCCGATTCGTGCGCGCCTTTCGCGAGCTTGATGTCCGTGCCGCGACCGGCCATGTTCGTCGCGATCGTGACGTTACCGACTGTTTCGCCGTGCGCGTTCTGATGCTGCATCCCCGCGAGTGCGACGATCTGTGCTTCGCGCTCGTGATACTTCGCATTGAGCACTTCATGCTCGACGCCGTACTTGCGCTTGAGCAGCTGGCTGAGCATTTCGCTTTTTTCGACGCTCGTCGTGCCAACGAGCACCGGACGGCCGGCGTCGGAGATTTCCTTGATCTCGTCGATGATCGCCTGCCACTTTTCGGGCTCGGTGCGATAAACGCGATCTTCATTATCCTCGCGAATTCGCGGGCGGTTCGTCGGGATCGTCACGACCTCAAGGCGATAAATCTTCGTGAACTCTTCCGCCTCAGTCTGCGCGGTGCCGGTCATGCCGGACAGCGACTTGTAGAGCTTGAAAAAGTTCTGCAGCGTGATCGTCGCCAGCGTCTGCGTTTCCTGCTTGATGGGCACCTTTTCCTTCGCTTCGACTGCCTGGTGCAAACCATCTGACCACTGCCGGCCAACCATCTTTCGGCCGGTGTATTCGTCGACGATGATGACTTCCATTTCGCCCGTCGCCCGCGGGCCCGTGCCGCGCTCGACGACGTAATCCTTGTCCTTCTCGTAAACCACGTGAGCACGAAGCGCCTGCTCCATCAGGTGCGGCCACTCCATGTTGTTGCCGACGTAGAACGAACCCACGCCCGCGGCCTCCTGAGCGGCGGCGATGCCTTCGTGCGTGAGGTGAACGCTCTTTCGGTCGAGCTCGACCTCGTAGTACTGTGTGATCCCCTCCTTCTTCGCTTCGGCTTCTTCGAGCTGCTTGTACGCGGCGTCGATGCGCTGGCGGATCTTTTCCTTCTCTTCTCTATTCTTGGCTTTATCGAGATCGCCCTCGGCGGCCTTGATGGCGCGCTTGGCGCTATCGACGGCCTTTTCGGCCGCGTCCCAAGGGCGATTCAGCTCGATCACTTTGCGCGCAACCACGTCGGCCGCGCGGTATTTCGGCGCGTCGTCGTGGGCCGCGCCGGAGATAATCAGCGGCGTGCGCGCTTCGTCGATCAGGATGCTGTCCACCTCGTCCACAATCGCGAAATCGAGCGGCCCCTGCACCTGCGACGCAACGCTTTCCTTCATGTTGTCGCGCAGATAGTCAAAGCCGAATTCACTGTTCGTGCCGTAAGTGATGTCGCACTGATACTGGTTACGGCGCTCGTCGCCACCCGGATCCATGTCGGACTGGATGTAACCGACCGAGAAGCCGAGATGCTCGAACGCCGGCTTCACCCACTGCGAGTCCCGCTTCACCAGGTAATCGTTCACCGTCACGACGTGCGTGTGAAAGCCTTCCAGCACCTTCATGAAACACGCCAGCGGGGCGACGAAGGTCTTGCCTTCGCCGGTCGCCATCTCCGCGATCTTGCCTTCGTACAGCACGAGACCACCGATGAGCTGCACGTCAAAGCAGCGCGCGCGGAACGGGGGACGCGATTCGGGATAGATCTCGCGCACCGCGTTGTACAGCTCCACTGGAATTTCGACCGTCTGCCACGATTCGCCGGTCTGAATCATCTTCTGCTGCACCTGGTCGTAAAGCGCCAGGGCCTTGTCGCTGAGCTTGTCCGGATCGAAATGCTCGTCGGGGTTGAAGATGTTGCGGATGCCGATTTGGCGATCCATCGATTCGCGGATGACCGCGAAGGCATCGGGGATCGCCTCGGACGAACGAAGCGTGCCGCTCATGAGGCCGTCGCGCAATTCGTGAGCGTGTTTGCGCAGCTCCGCGTCGCTCATCGCCTGAACTTTGGATTCCAGATTGTTGATCTGAGCGACGGTCGAGCGATAGCGCTTGAGGAGGCGATCGTTGCGGCTGCCAAAAACTTTGGTGAGGACTTTCTGAACGCTGACCATGGGAACCCTCGGACAAATGCAGAATGCAGAATGATGAATGCAGAATTACAGACAGAAAAAAACGCGCAGCAGCGATCAGAGCGCGGGAGGCGGGAGGCGGAACTGGAACGGCGAAAGCGTTGCTTGAACGCGCGGACGCTGCGGGTTGGTCGTCGCCGGTTGCGTGACAACCGGAACTTCAACCCGGCGAACCTCGTCCAATCGAACGGCGGGCGCCATCCGACGGAATGTCACGGAAAGATGTTCGACAAGCTTGGCCGCGACCGATTCCGGTTGCGTTCGTTCGACGGGCGCAGCCGAGGCCTGCTGCTCGGCACAAAGTGCCGTCGCGACCAGAGCCACCGCCAATGCTTGTCGAACTCGCGTCATACGAAGAGGTAACAGTATTCGCTTATCGGCGTACCACGTCAAGGAACCGCAACAGCGCTCTCTTATGAAGCGGCGGGGCTTGCCCCGTGAGGGACGGAATTCCGCGGCAAGCCCCGCCGCTTCATGGTCGAACCTGATGTCCGGAACCTCCGTGTGATCGTCCGTGCATTGAAAACAACGCAGTAGTTATACGAATACGACGCCGAACGGTTTCACGAATCCTTTTACCGGTGCGACAGGATGTTACAATCGCGGGTTCGCATGACGCGTAAAACAAGCCTTCGCGGGGTGGGTGCGCTGCTCGCCTGCCTCCTTTTCGCCACCATCGCCCAAGCGGATACGTCCCTTCTCGTCCGAATGGGCTGGGAAAGCATCTACCGCGCCGGGCGATGGACCCCGATTTACGTCACCGCTTCCGATCCCAACCCACGCCAGGTCGATTTGGAGCTCTCCGCCCCGCACGACGGCATCTTCGCGATGCAGATCATGCAGAGCTTTACGATCGGCCCGCAGGAGCGGACGTTTCCGATTTACGCGCCCGTGACATACGACCTCGAACAGCTCACGGTAACCCTTCGCGATTCGAATACGCAGAAGCTGCTGGCGCGGTACGTGCGCGATCTGTCCGATCCGCAGTTCATGGTGCAGGGGCAAGCAATTCGGCCGACGGATGTGCTCATCGGCGTGAGCGGGCGGAAGGCGACGTTGAACGTTCTTCGCAGTACGACGGGCAACAACACGAGCGTGTACGTCGGGTATCTCGAGCCGCTGCTTCTGCCGGCAGTGCCGTGCGGATATGACACGCTTGATCTACTCGTGCTTAACCAGCCGGATCTGAACCAGCTCGCGCCTGAACAGCAGCAGGCGATCGCGGATTGGGTGCGCGCGGGCGGACGCCTTTTGCTGTGGCCGGGCGACGCGCCGGTTGCACCGACGGGAGCGATTCAGCAAATCCTTCCGGCACGCATGGGCCAAGTGCGGTCGATCGATATTTCGTCCGCCATTCTTAAAAAGTACAAGCTGCCTAATCGGTTCAAGCAGGTAAAGGGCCGCGATCTCGCGCCGGCGGACGATGCGACTTCCTTTTCGATGTTCGAAAACGACAAGAGCATTGTCGGATACACGCGCGAGATCGGTTTTGGCCGCACGATTATCCTGCCGATCGACCCTTCAGAATTCTTCTACGATCACTCCCCCGCTGCCGATCAGTTCTGGAAACCGATCCTGAGCCGGGCACGCATCACAATTCGCGATCAGTCAGAGAACAACAACAACGGCCAGCCGATCTACGACTACTGGGGCGATGACTACCGCGCGAGCAACGCGATGCGGCAGAACATTGAGCTGATGGGCTCGATCCCCGGCGTGGGAAGTTTTGACTTCAGCTACGTCTCCATCGTGCTGATCGGACTGATGACGATCGTCGGCCCGCTCGACTGGATTGTGCTGAAGCGCCTTGGGCGGCAGCCGTGGACCTGGGCGACGACGACCGGCTGGATCGCGCTCGTGACGATCGGTGCGATCTACATCGGCCATCTCTTCAAGAGCGGCGAGTTGCATTACCGCACGTTGCAATTGATCGATCAGGCAGATGGCCGATCGGTCGCGAAGACCGACGTCGTGTGCATCTATTCGCCGAAGTCGCAAATCTACAACCTTGGCGGCGAACAGGATGTGTGGTGGCAACCCGTTGGCGACTTAACCTACTACCGCAGTGGGCAGATGCACACCGATCTGCAGTTCCATCAGGATTACGAAGGCAATCGGCCGATGGGCGTCGCGATTCCGGTTTGGAACCTGCGCTTCCTGCGTGGCGACACATGGACCACGGGTCCCGCGGCGCTGGATGCGGATCTGAAGATCGCACCCACCGGCCGAATGACCGGCACGATCACGAATCATGGCGATTCGCCGTTCGAGCAAATCCGCGTCGCGGGCAAGAAAGGCATTTACACCGCCGGCGATCTGGTGATCGCGCCGGGCGAGACGAAGACGATCGACATCGGGTTGGAGAAACCTGGGACGACGTTCAGCACGCAACCTGTTCAGCAACCCAATGGCTATTACGGTTATGGATACGGATACAACGACGAAGCCATGCGCGTCGATGAATCGCAGTTGTATCGAACGGTGTGCGACCTGACCGCGAATCGCGCCGACGCGGTGAAGAGTCTTGTCGAGAGCGGCAAACGTTTCTGCATCTACGCGCGAATGCAGAATCCGAAGCCCGAAGTGGAACTTGGCGACGCGTCGAAGGCGATCGAGAAGCATTGGCAGGTCGTCCGCGCGCTTGTTGCGGTACAATGATTTGCGAATGGGAGACCAGCACCCAATGACGGACGTAGCCGAACCCATCCCCGCCGCGAGCGTGCCGCTGGCAGCGCCGGCAAAACCGCCGGCGATCGACACGCGCAATCTCACCAAGCGCTACGGCAATCTCACCGCTTTGAACGCGCTCAATCTCGAGCTGGAAAGCGGCGACGTGTTCGGCTTCATCGGCCCAAACGGCGCGGGCAAAAGCACGACGATGAAAATCCTCGCGGGTCTGCTTGAGCCCTCGGCCGGCACCGCGCATGTGCTCGGAAAAAACGTAATGGGCAACGGCGATTTCGTTCGGCGCAACGTCGGTTACATGCCAGACTTCTTCAACGGCTACGAAGACCTGACCGTCAGCGAGTACCTCGAATTCTTCGCCAGCGCCTACGGCATCCCGCGGCGGCAACGGAAGAAAGTCGTGCAGGATGTTCTGGAACTGACAGACCTCAAATTCAAGCAGGACGCGCCGACGGACTCGCTCTCCCGCGGGATGACCCAGCGATTGAGCCTCGCACGCGTGCTCGTGCACGATCCGCCGATCCTTTTGCTGGACGAACCCGCGAGCGGGCTCGACCCGCGCGCCCGCATCGAAATCCGCGAGCTTTTAAAAGAGCTGCAGCGACTGGGCAAAACGATTCTCGTCTCGAGCCACATCCTTTCGGAGCTCGGTGAATTCTGCAACAAACTCGGCATCATCGAGCGCGGCGAGTTAATCGTCAGCGGAACGGTCGAAGAGCTGATGCACCGCGCCCGCGCGCATCCGGTGATCTCGATCCAGATCGACGGCGATCACGAGATGGCCGTTCGAGTTCTGGAGAAAGATGCCCGCGTCGATCGCGTCGAGCGCAACAACGGCGAGCTGCACATCACGCTGCAGGATCCAACGCTGCACCATCATTTCCTGATCGAAGTGCTGATCGGCGCGAATGTGCGACTCCACAGCATCACGCCTCATCAGATGAAGCTCGAAGACGTCTTCCTGCGGCTGACGAAGGGGATCGTGCAATAACAAGAGTTCATCGCGAAGGCGCGAAGATCCGCGAAGGCTCGCGAAGAGTACTTGCTTTTCTTCGCGGTCCTTCGCGTCTCTTCGCGCCTTCGCGATCAAGATTGTTTTAGGTCAAAGCAACAGATTGATGAGCTTATCGTCTGGATTCGAGGTTGACCGGGCGGCTGACGGCGTGGCCGGCGTGACCGGCGTCATCTCGATCGTGCTGGTGCGCGCTTGCGTCGTGATCGGCTCGCCCACGGGCGCCGCCGGCGGCGTCGTGCTCACCGACTTTCCGAAATTCGCGGCCAGTATGTTGAAATCGTCGATCGTAATCGCGCCGTCGCCGCTGTAATCGTAGTTGCCCTGGGTAAAAGTCTGGCCGGACTTACCGAAATTCGCGGCGAGGAGATTGAAGTCTCCGATCTCGACCGCCCCGTTATGGTTGCCATCGCCCGCCTGAAAATAGAAATTGAGGGCGGCGTCGCTCGGCAGCGAATTCCCCGCCTTGTCCTGCACATTCGCGCTCGTGAGGGTCGCGGTGTAATTCCCGCTTGGAAGAACGTTGCCGAGGCCCGGGAACGTGAATGTCCCGGTCGTCGTCGCGCCCGTGGCAGCGAAGTTCGATGAATTCACGTCCGTATTCGTCGTGTTGTTGTGCAGCGCCAGGTCGCCTGGCGCGATGCTGTTGCTTACGTCTTCGGAGAAGGTGAACTCCACGTTCTGCTGCGTGTCATAATTGAAAGCAGAAGTCGACAGCGTCGGAGCAACCGTATCAACCGTGACCGCGAGAGACGTCGAATCCGCGGATGAACTCAAACCGGATTCGACCTGGCGCGCCGTGATTTGATGCGTACCGTCAAGCAACGTTGCGACGCCGTTTGTCGTGACGGTGACGATTCCGCCGCTCGTCACCGCGCTGCCGATGAGCGTGCCGTCGGAATAAAGATTGATCGTCGCGCCATTGATTGAATTCGGAACGCTAAACTGCAATGTCTTCGCGGCCGAGTTGTTCTTGTTCGTGTAATTGTCCGTTGCCGAAAAGCCGGTGTCGGATGCCGCGACGAGATCTGGCGAACCCACGCCGAGCGAAACATTCGCGCCGAAAAAGTTCAGCACCGCGCTCATCAGCGCCGTGCGCTGCGACGCGGTGTAAATCGACTCGAATGGGAAGCCCATGTTGATGAGTTTCGTGTTGCCGGACGAATACTGAACAACCGCGCCGGTGCCGGTTGAATACTTCATGGCGAGCGTCGAACCGGCCGGCGCGCTCAGGACATCCGGGAAGTCGGCGTCGTATGTGCCATGTGTGCCATCGTCGAAGCTCAGCGCCGGCACACCCGCCAGCGCCGTCCCCGCGATGCCTGCCTTCGTCGCGTATGTGCCGGCATCATCCTGAACGTACGTGCTTTTCAGCGTATTCGTGTAGAAGCTCGAGCCGTGATTCTGCGCGACAAGATCCCAGCCGATCTCCGAACCACTGACGAACAAGTCTCCGCCGCTGTTCAGATAGCTCGTCACCAGCGGTTGCGTCGTCGCGGTGAACGTTCCGTTCCCGGACGATTGCTCGCCGGACATCCAGATGACGTAGGAGTAGTTGCTCAGGCTGATTTGTCCATTCGCGATCGACGCATCGGTCGCGTACTCGATGCCCAGATGGCTGTTGTACGCTTCGATCGCCTCCGCCCCCTGCACGACATAGTCGAACGAGTTGTTGTAACGTTGCCGGGCTCGCGCGGCCGTGCCGAAATAGTGCGTCTCGATCTGATCTTCCTGCCGGTCTAGCCGGCTGAAGTTGTTGACGATAAGGATCGGCGCGCGTCGGCCGAGCATGGGCTTGGCGCCCGCCGTGATCGAAGGCAGCGATTCGCCGCCGGCATTCACCGCGGTCACGCGCACGTATGTCACATTCGCAGTGTCACCCGCGATGCTGAGAGAGTTGCCTGTCGTCGTCCCAGCCAGGTTAAATCCGTAACCATTCGTCGATGTCCAGACGTTGTAACTCGTCGCCGCATTGCCATACGGACCGGTGGTGCCGCTGGAACTGAGCGGCGTGTCCCATGCGACCGAGAGGTTCGTGTTCGCGCCGCTCGTCGTCACACGCAGATTCTGCGGCGGTTCGGGGAGATATGTCGTATTCGTGAAGGCCGAATCAAACTGATCGAAGTACTTGATGGCGGTGTGATACGTCGCGCGCCCCACTTCGCTGCGGACTTTCGGATCTTTGAGCAGATCGGAATCGTTCACTTCATCGTGATACGCGACTTCGATGATCGTCGCGTCGAACTCGGTGCCGATGTAGGTCGTACTGATTTCGCCGTACGCGCCGGTGTACGTGGGGTTGGCGTTCACAACCCAATTGTGCTCGTGCTCGAAATTCAGCGCCGTCATTTCGTTCTGCACGGTGGTACCGGCGGCGTTCGCGAGCCACGCCTGGTTCGCGGTTGATTGGCCGGTGATTAGCCCGAGCGTGCCACCATTCCCCGCGGCGTTGGAGTGGAACGAAATCCACAGCCGATCGGTCATCTTCCCCACGCCGCTCTGGTTCATATAGGTCGCGTAGGCGTCACATGCGCTGAAGTTCTTCGTCTCGTCATCCGTGCTCGAACCGGCGTACACGTGAGACGGATCATTGATCACGCCGGGAGCTTTGTAACCGAGCATCGAGTAACACCAGTAGAGCGCGCACTCGTTCTCGCGCGGCTGACCGGATGGCGTGAGCACGTTGTTCGAATTGAAGTACTGCTTCACGACGTACGGCTTGCTCGTGCCGTTCGGGTACGTGTAGCTCTGCGTCATGTCGCCCATGCCGTTGCCGAAACGAATCGCGTCGGCGACCGCGATCTGGCCTGACTTCGTGACCGCGGATTTGTTTGTGATCTGCACACTTCCCGCGGCCTGGCTCACGCCTTGCGCGAAATAATACGAGCCGAGATACACCCAGCCGTTGCCCACTTTGTCCTGCGTGATCTTCACTTCCTGCGACCCGCCGCTGTAGTTGATGCGGAAGGTCGTGTCGTCGGCGCGATTGGATCCCCCGACGTACCACGCATACACGGGATAGAACCCCGCGCTGGGAATGTTCGGCGTGAAGCGCGCGACTGCACTCTCCGTCCCAGTCGTCGTGTTCGCGAAGACGTACCGCGCCGCGTCATTTCCATTGTGGTTGCTCCAATACGTGCCGGTGGTGACCGCGGTCCAAGTACCGGTCGTATCAAATCCACCGTTCGCAGCCGTATACGCATCTGAGTTGTCGACGATCACTTCGTTCGTCTGATGACCGATTGGCCGCATCGACACGAACGTGGCGCCCGAGCGCAATGCATAGTCGGCGTAGCCCTGAAGCTGATCCTGATTGCCAAGGTCCTCCATCATGCCGTTGATGTACGTGCGCATGATGCCCCACGATTTTGACGAGTCGCGCCAGACGTAACCATGTCCGCCGGAGGTGAAGAGCACTTTGCCCGTCAGCGCGCCGACGTATGCCGGCGCGACGGAGAGCAGCGTTCGCGATTCGAGCGCTTCGACTTCGAATGGCGACTCATACGCAAGCGATGTGGAAACAGAACGCGGACGCAGCTTGCCCGCAGGGCGCGCAGACTTTGGCATGGTGGCAACTTCCGTTGGTGTCGATCCGCCCTCGCGTTCGAATCTGACACAGGCTGCCTGCGGAGGAACAGAACGGGGCGTGTGCTTTCAGAATAACGCCCGGGAAGCCAATTTCCATCCAAAAACTCGCGGTTTTATGGATCCATGCACTTTCGCCGTCTCCACCGCAGCATCTGGTGTTTTTCCCGGCGCGCGTTGGCGGAATCACCTACGGCTGGGGGGTTAAGACGGCGGATTTTGCGCGCTAGGGCAATTTGGCTCATGTCGATCCCGCGACGGTTCCGATAACCAAAGCATGTCCATCGCAAAGGATGAACGGATCTCCCGCCTCATGGAAACCGCCCAGCGACTGCGCGCCGTTCGCGCGGCGCAACGGCGGTTTCTCGTGCTCTGGGCGATCGATCATCCCGACGTGGTCGTCGACGCGGCCGAAATGCGCGGGCGTCGCCGCAATCCAATGGCGGAGTTTTTGAAACGACCGTCGTCGCGGTGGAGTAACTGACGCAGCAGATTCATCATGGGTCGCATCACTTCTGGCGTTGGCCTCGTTAGCGGGATCAACTCGGCGGACATCATCGATCAGTTGATGGCCATCGAGCAGAGGCCCAAGGACCTTCTGCAGACGCAGCTGGACTCCGTCAACCAGCAGAAGCTGGCGTACGTCGATCTCGAAACGCAGCTCACCGCCCTCAAACTCAACGGCACGAATCTCAAGAAGCAGTCGTTCTTTCAGAACGCAACCACCGCCAGCAGCGACGAAAATGTTTTGACCGCTACCGCGGCGGCGGGCGCCGCGGTTGGATCCTTTCAGTTTCAAGTCGCGCGCCTCGTTACTTCGCAGCAGACCGTCAGCCGCGGGTTCGTGGACTTCGACAATGCAAAAGTCGGCGCTGGCACGATCACGCTGGAACAAGGCGGCGGTGATCTGACGACGGAGAACAATCTTTCCGATCTGAACGGCGGCGCGGGCGTGCGGCGCGGACAATTCAAGATCACCGATCGCAGCGGCGCGACCGCGGTCATCGACACCACCGCCGCGGTCTCGCTTCAGGACGTCGTCAAGAAGATCAACAACTCGCTCGACATCAGCGTTCATGCGTCGATCGTCGGCGATCATCTTCAGCTCGACGATCGATCCGGCAGCACGACGGGCAACCTCATCGTGCAGGACCTCGCCGACGGTCACAGTGCGACGGACCTCGGGATCGTGCAGAACGTCGCGGGAAACCAGATCGCGGGTACGGACATCAATTCGCTCGGCCTGACGACAAATCTTTCGACCATTAATGACGGCCGCGGGATTGGGACGGCAGCATCTGGCCCCGATTTCACCGTACGGCTTGGCGATGGATCGACGTTTGATGTCGCGCTCGCGGCAGCGAAAACCGTCGGGGACGTGGTCACCGCGATCAACACCGCCAGCGGTGGAAAGATCAAAGCCGAAATCGTCCCGGGCGCGAATGGCATTCGCTTGAGCGACGAAAGTGGTGGCGGCGGAGCATTCACGGTCACCGCGGCAGCGGGTTCCACGGCCGCGACGGATCTTGGGATCGCGACGACCGGCAGCGGCGGAGTCATCGACGGCGCACCCATCATCGCGGGACTCGGCACCGTGCTCATCTCGTCGCTCAAGGGCGGAAAGGGAATGACGCTCGGCAGCATCGATGTGACCGATCGCGCCGGCGGACACGCAACCGTCGATCTCTCCGGCGCGAAGACGGTTCAGGACATTCTCGACGCCATCAACAATGCCTCCGGCGCGCACGTAAAGGCGCAGCTGAAGGACAGCGGCAACGGAATCGAAATCCTCGACAACAGCGGGGGAACCGGAAACCTCACCATCGCCGAATCCGGTGGTGGAACCACCGCGGCCGATCTCGGCATCCTCGGTGACATCGACACAACGCAAACCGCCATCGTCGGCGCCAATCTTCAGCGGCAATGGATCACGCAAAACACGCTGCTGAAGGACATGAACGGCGGCAAGGGCATCACGCCGGGCAAGTTCACGATCACGAATTCAAACGGCGTGAGCGCCACCGTCGATCTCACGCAGGGCAACGAAATTCATCTGTCCGATGTCATCAACGAGGTCAACTCGAAAGGCATCGGCATCACCGCGACGATCAACGACAACGGCGATGGTTTGCTGCTCACCGACAGTGCCGGCGGGACGCAGAAGATGAAGGTCGCTGATCAGGACGGCACCACCGCGTCAGACCTGCACATCGCCGGCACCGCCACGGCAACGACCATCGACGGCACCTACGAAAAAACCATCGACATCACCGCCAACGACACGCTTGCGACGGTGCAGCAGAAGATCAACGATGCGGGTGCCGGCCTCACCGCCAACGTTATCAACGATGGCTCGTCGCAGGCGCCTTATCGTCTCTCACTGAATGCAACGAATACGGGAAAAGACGGCCGTGTCATCTTCGATACCGGCGCGACCACGCTCGGCACGCACAATCTCGTCGATGCCCAGGACGCCGCTGTTTTTCTCGGATCGGCCGGCGCCGAAAATCCGCTGCTCATCACCGCCAGCAGCAACTCGATCTCGGGGGTGATCAAAGGCGTGAATATCGACTTGCACGGCGTGAGCGACGGCCCCGTCACGCTCAACGTCACGCGCAGCGACGACAACGTCACCAAGGAAATCCAGACCTTCTCCGACGGCTTCGATGCGCTCGTCGACAAGATGAACGATCTGACGAAGTGGGACACCGACACAAATCAAGGCGGCCTGCTGCTCGGCGATCAGACTGTGTCGCAGATCCAGGACGAGTTGTATCAGATCATGAACGCGGTGAACCCGGCCGGCGGGAAGTACCGGATCTTCGCCGACATCGGCCTCACGATCGGCGACGGCGCCAAGCTCACGTTCGACCAGGACAAATTCAACGCCGCCTACGCCGACGACCCCGACGCCGTCGCCGCTCTCTTCAGCGACGCAACGAACGGCCTCGGCAAAGTGATGGAAGACGGCATCACGAAACTGATCGACCCCGTCGATGGCGTCATCACTCGCCAGAACAACACCCTCGACGACAAGACCGCCACCTTCCAGGACCGCATGAGCCAGCTGGACGACCAGCTCACCGCCAAGCGCGACCGCCTCGAAACCCAATTCGCGAACCTGGAGTCGGTGCTCGCAAATCTGCAATCGCAGCAACAAGCGCTCGGTTCGATCAGTTCGATCAAGGCGCCGACAGCCTCGTCGTCTTCGAAATAGTTATACGTCTAGGCCGCATTCAAGGCAGTCCCACAGCGAAGCGCCGGCCGGCATTTCACGCACGACGATATTGCTGACACGAAAGTGAGTTTGATTGGGAGTGCGTAGGGTGCGCTTCAGCGCACCGGTTATTCCTCTTTGACCGCAATGAATAACTGGTGCGCTGAAGCGCACCCTACAACGCTCGGCGCGCCAATCAATGCGAAGCGGATGACTACTCCCACGGTGGGAGTTTGCCCAGCTTTCTCTGCAGCGACCTTCGATGAATCCCGAGTCTCCTCGCCGCTTCCGAGATGTTTCCGCCGCAATCCGAAAGGATTCTTTGGATGTGTTCCCATTCGACTCGCGCGAGTGAGGGTGTCGTCGGTTCGGGCGGCGGGGTTGTGGCGACGGAGCCGGTTGATTCGCGCTCGCGGTCGAAGACCGCGAGGATCTGTTCGGTGTCGACCGGCTTGGTGAGATACTCGATCGCGCCACGGCGGACGGCTTCGACCGCCGTCGCGATGCTGCCGTAGCCGGTGAGCACGACGATCTGCATTTCGGGGTCCAGCTGCGATAGCTGGCTGACCACTTCCAAACCCGATTTGCCCGGCATGCGCAGATCGACGATCGCGCGGCCGGGATGTTGGACTTTCGCGACGGCGAGCGCACTCTCCGCGTCGCCCGCTTCGCATGCGTCGTAACCGCGCGCGCTGAGCGCCTTTGTGAGACGGCTGCGGAAACGCTCGTCATCATCGACGACCAGGATCTTCGTTCGCACCGGAATCATCTCCTTCGGTCGACTCATCGCCCGCGACGCGATCGGGAATCTGCAGTTTGGATTTCGTGCCGACGCCGGGCGTCGAGGCCAGTTCGAATTGCCCGCCGTAACGCTCCGCGACGAGACGCACGAGGAACAATCCGAGGCCCATGCCTTTGCCCGGCGGTTTGGTTGTGAAGAACGGCTGACCCGCGCGACGCAGCACATCCTGCGGCATGCCGTGGCCGGTGTCTTCAACCGTGAACACCGTTTCGCCCTTCGTGTGATCGATCGAGAGCTTCACGGAATCGGCATCCGGCGCCGCATCGAACGAATTTCGCACCAGCACACCGATCGCCTGCTCGATCGCCCGCACCGGACCGATGATCGACTGAATCCCCGGCGCGCACTCGACATGCAAGCGCGAGCGCTCGGCCGCGGGGAGATCATGACGCAGACGCTTGAGGAACTCCGCCAGCGAAATCGTCGTCGCCTTTTGATGCAGGTCCTCGACAATATCAACGCGCATGCGATCGAGAATCGTGCGGCATCGATCCACCTCTTCGCGGATCATTCGGGCGTCTTCTTTGTTCGAGTCTTCGAGGCTCAACTCGAGCTCTTTGGCGATCACCGCGATTGTTCCCAGCGGCGTGCCGAGCTCGTGCGCCGCCCCCGCGGCGAGGGTTGTAAGCGACGCGAGCTGTTCCGTCCGCGTCGCGCGCTCGCGCACATTCGACAGTTCGCGTTCGCGCATCCGCAGCGCGCGCGTCACGCGATCGACGAAGTAGCCAATGAGAACCGCGACGAGTGCGAAGGCCGTCCATTGCCCCAGCGTCAGCGCGCGTGCCGACAGCGGATGATCGGTCACGAACGGCTCGTGGAAGAAAAACAACCCGAGAAACGACGCGCACGCGATTGCGACGATGAGCCACGTCCACGCCGGCCCAAGCACAACCACCGACATTACAATGTGAACGATGTAGAGAATGCAGAACGGATTCTGCGCCCCGCCGGAGCAATAAAGGAGAACGGAGAGCAGGCAAACGTCGAGCACCAGCACCGCCGCAACGAGCCATCGTGCGACGCGCTCGCGGCGGAGCAATATCATCAGCAGCACGTTGCTCAGGGCCGTCAGCAGAATCACGCCGGCAATCGGAATCGGCGGAATCTTCAAGCCGACCAGCCAATGCGCGACCGAAATGGCCAGCACCTGCCCCGCCACCGCGAGCCAGCGCAGACGCACGAGCCACGTCAGCACGATCTGCGGCGGCTCTGCTGACCGCGGAATTAGATCGCGCGTGAGCGAGCGCGTCGCAAGGCGCTTCTTTGCCGGGGCGATGGTGGATGTCGCTTCGACGTGCATAGCCCAAAGCTGAATTGTATGGGCCGTGCGGAAAACAATGTAGGGGCGGCCCAATTCGAGCCGCCCCTACCGTTTCGTCCTCAGATTATTGCGCTCATGATCGCGACTAGCGCGGTTCTTCGTACTCTTCGGGATCGTCTGCAGCGCCGCACGGGCGGGTCATCGCTCGACCGCTCGGCCAGAACGGGATGAACAGCATGAAGGCCACCATCGCCGGCAGAAGGTTCGGCAACAGCGAGTCGGTCATCAGGCAGCCCATCAGCGCCATGATTCCACCGATCTCAATGGCCAGCCACACGGTCAGCATTCCCTTGAGATAGTTCCGCGGCTGCACGCATTGGCCCGACCAATAGGCCTTAAACACGTGACTGCGGAGGAAAAACGATGACGGCACCGCGATCGCGAGATACGCCATCGTCACGAGGAACCAGCGTTCGGACGCGATGCCATCAAGACCCGAAACATCGCCGTCCATCATGCGCCACATGACAATGAGAAAAACCAACGCGGGAATCGAAAGCAACATCAACCAGCAGCACCAGGCAATTCGCAGCGCCTGGCCGGGCGAAAGTTCCGAACGATCTCGGGCGGGAACAGCTATCGTGGCAACTGAGGCCATTGTTTACTCCTCTGTAAGAGGTTGGACGCCGGGAAAAGGCGTCTCTGAAATGCTATGCAATCAAAATGCCGGCGCGAGCACGCAACATCAAGGAAAATTTTCCTATTTTTTGTTCCCATCAGGGTTTGTGAAAGACGGCACGAAGATCAATTGATCCGATCGTCCGTTCAAAACAGCAGTAATGCGCCACGTCCCATGATCCGCCCGCGGAAATTCAATTTCGCGCCAGGCCATCGTTTTCGGCGGTTTCAACAGCCCATTCTCACCCAACTCGTCGCGCACCGCATCGGGAATCGCGATCTCTTCAAATGTCTTTCCCGCCCCTTCCAGCACGTGATCGTGCGTCGCCAGCGACCAATGCGCGCTGCGAAAAAAATCGGCCTCATTCGGGTTCCACGAGACAACCCAGATGCGCGTTGCGCTGGGTTCCTCACGGATCGCAGCAAGCTGAAACGACTTGTCGTCCGACATCAGCGGCAACCCGTCGGAGTCAGTGAGATTGGTAAGCGCGCTGGCGCCGGCATGATCTTGAACAACTTTTGCAAACCATTGCATCGTCTTCAGCGGGGCGACGCGGCGCATCCCCGGCGGGGTCGGTTGTGGGTCCATATAGGTGACTGTCGTGGGCACCGCATCGGGCAGGTCCGCGCGCCGTGCATCGGGGCTCATCCGCTTGCGAAACATGATGATCGCCCCCGGCAGCAGTAGCGCCACGATGATCACCAGGAAGACCAGGTTGTATTTCGTTTCTTTCGTCATGCTTCAACTAATCATACGGCCGATGTACAAAGCTCACACATCAACAAACCCAGGAGGACGATGCGACTGGCTTTCATGGGATTCCGTCACGGGCACATCATGGGCTTGTACAACTCGGCGAGTGATCACCCGCGGGTGAAGATCGTCGCGGCGTGCGAGGAACATCCTGAAACGATTCAATCCGTTCGCTCGGCCGGCAAAGTTCAGCTCACGCATGAGAACTACGAGAAGATGCTCGCGGAAGTGGAGTGCGACGCAATCGCGGTAGGCGATTATTTCGCCAAGCGCGGGCCGGTGATCATTCGGGCGCTGGAAAGCGGCAAGCACGCGATCTCGGACAAGCCGATCTGCACGACACTCGACGATCTATCGCGCATTGAAAAGCTGGCGAAGGAGAAGAAGCGTGCCGTCGGATGCCTGCTCGACCTTCGCGAGAGCGGAGCACTTCGCACGATGCGGCGGTTGATTCACGAAGGCGCGATCGGCGAAGTGCAGACCGTGCTCGTGACGGCGCAGCATCCGCTGAATCTTTCGATTCGGCCGAAGTGGTATTTCGAGGAAGGCAAGCACGGCGGAACGATCAACGACATCGCGATTCATGCGATCGATCTGATTCCTTGGATGACAGCCAGAAAGCTCGCGGAGGTGACCGCGGCGCGCGCTTGGAATTCGCGGGTGCCAGAGCATCCGAAGTTCCAGGAGGCGGCGCAGTTTTACCTGCGGTTTGACAACAACGGCGCGTTCTTCGGCGATGTTTCGTATCTTTCGCCGGACGGCTTGGCGTACAGCGCGCCACAGTACTGGCGGATCACGGTGCATGGCACCGGCGGAGTCATCGAAGGGAAACTCGGAGGGAAAAGTGTCGCGCTCGCACAGTCAGCGGATAAGGCGCCGCGCGAAATCCCCGCCGATCCCGACGTGTATCAAGGCTGCCTCAATGCATTCCTCAATGAGGTCGATGGCAAACCCGCACAGGGCGAACTGACCACCGCCGACGTGATCCGCGCGAGTCGCCACTCTCTTCTCGCTCAACAATCCGCGGACGTAAATCGTCCGCACATCTCCCTGGAGAATTGAATGAAGCCGTTGATTTGCTTCTCAATTGACTCGCGCTTCCAAATGCCGCCTCGTAGGGTGCGCTTCAGCGCACCGGTTATTCATTGTGGCCCGGGAGAAATAACTGGTGCGCTGAAGCGCACCCTACGGATCCGCATGTTTCGACTCGCGATGGGTGCGATGCTCGTTCTCAATTCGCTCGCTTGCGCCCATCACTTCACACCGAGCACGCAAGGCAAGAAGCTCATCAAGTACGGCCAGGATTTTCCGAATCCCGCGTATTGCCAGGCGCATGTCGAAGAGATGGAGAAGCTGCCGTTCGACGGTGTCGTCATCGGTGTGACCAAGTCGGCCACGCCCAACCTCGGTGGTCGACATGACGACGTCCCCGGCGATCGAATTTTCGGCCACGAAAAGATCAACGCCGCCGACTACGAGCACGCGATTGACGAATTGCGGGCCACGAAGTTCAAGAAGTTCACCGACAACTTCCTCCTCATCGAATCGATGCCGGGGAATATCGACTGGTACGATGACGCCGACTTCGACAACGTGCTGCACAACATCTCGGTGATGGCCCGCATTGCAAAGCTCGGCGGATGCGTGGGCATCGAATTCGATCCGGAAGAATACGGTAACGAAGACGTCTGGAGCCCGCACAGCTGGAAACCCCAGCGTACGCACGGTCACAGCGAGGAAGAATTCATCGCCAAAGCGCGCGAGCGCGGACAACAGTTCATGCACGCAATCAACGCGCAGTTCCCCGGCATCCAGATGTTCTTCCTCTTCGGCCCGACGCTCACGTACCAGCACCAGCTCTACGGCCAGAAGCAATACCTGCTGCTCGCGCCGTTCATCGAAGGCATGTGCGAGGCCGCCGACAAAGGTACGACGATCGCCGATGCATATGAGCAGTCGTACGGCTATCGCACAATGCTCGCGTTCAAATCCGGCCGCGAGACGGTTCTGTCGGCGCGCGCGATTTTTAAAGACAAGGCGGCCTACGACCGCGTGATGCGCGTCGGCTTTGGCCTGTGGCTCGACAACAACTCCGGCAAACGCGGATGGCATCCGGACGAGCCGATGCGCAACGTCTTTCAGCCGAACACGTGGCAAATCGCCATCAACGGCGCGCTCTCCTACAGTGACAAATACGTGTGGCTGTGGAATGAGCGACTGAACTGGTGGACGAACGAGCACATGAGCCAGGCGTACATTGACGCGACGCGCGCCGGCAAGACCGCGCCGGGGCATTTTGATGTGAAGCACGTCGTGCCAACGACCGACCAGAGCCAGTTCATCGCAGAAGCTTCGCAGATGGAAGGCCACGACGAAGCGGAAACGTTCGGCGATGTGCTCAAGACGCGCGATGTGCTTTTGAATGTCCCAAACGACGGCTGGTTCATTCGCATGGATCCCGACAATGTCGGGCTGAAAGAAAAATGGTTCTCGCGGTGGGTTGATGCGAATGCGTGGGAGCCAATCGAGGTCGATAAGTTCTGGGAAGAGCAAGGCTGGGATTACGACGGCGTCGGCTGGTATCGCACGATGATTCACATTGATCAGCTGCCGAAGGGAAAGAAGCTTTCGCTGGTATTCGGCGCCGCCGATGAGGACGCTCAGGTGTGGCTGAATGGCAAGAAACTCGGCGCCCACGAACGCGGCGAGATTGGCTGGGATGAGCTCTTCGAGTTCGATGTGACGAACAAATTGCACGTCGGCGACAATCAGCTCACAGTCCGCGTGTTCGATCGCACCGGGCCCGGCGGAATCTGGAAGAGCGTGAAGATCCTATCGAGCCGGTAGAGTCGTCGCGCGCGTCGTCGATTGCGTAGTAGCGAGTGTGGTCTCGTCGAGCTTATGCGCGAGCCACAAGACCGCGCGGATGTTGAACTCCTGATCGGTTGCGCTCATCAGGTCCTTCGGCATCATCGACCACGCCGGAAACTCACAGCCGACGATCCGCCCTTTCCCCAGCTGCGAAACGTACAGCGGATAGAACGGCGACTGGATGTTGCCGTAATGGAAGAACGTCCGAAACGCCTTCATATCTTTCACTTCGATCAGCGGAGTCGTCTGCGCATTTGGCTCGCCCCATGTGCCGTTCGGTGTGATCTGGATCGACTGTCCGAGCTTCCCCGAGAGTTTGCCCAGGATCGGATGCGATCCGATCACTTCGCACTCCATCGGATGCGCGTTGTAGCCGAATTGCGATTCGGCGAAGCCATTCAAGCGCGAGACTTCCGGTCCTCCGCCGGGGGACATGCAGCCGAGACCGTTGCGCGCGAGAAGGCCGGTTCCGTTTTTGACGGCCGCTTCGATCGCGACGCGCGCTTCATCCGGCAGCGCCCAGATTCGCGGGGCGACGATCACGTCGAGCTTTTTCAGCGCCTCGGGATCGAACGCATTCACCGGCGGTTTATCTTTGAACCACAGGTCGAGAAGCTTTTTGATCTCGGGCACAGCCGCGGTGTTCGGCTCGATCATCGGCATGAGGTCGAAATCTCCGCGCGACAATTCGCCGACGATTTGGATGCTGTAGCCATCCTCGTCGCCGGTCGTTTTGCTCATGTAGAGGCCGACGTGCAGCTGGGGACCGGTCGTCGGCGTCGTCGCCGGAGCAGGCCTGTTGATCAGCGCCGCAACCGCCGCGCTCGGCGCAATGGTTTCACTCGGCCCAGGCGCTGATGATCTCCGCGCAATCGAAAACCACACCGCACCGCCAACAATCAGCAGCGCGAGGCAGACGCCGAGAATAATGATCTGATGCTTCTGCGTTGTGCTGTCCATTGGTGAACTCTGAAACGTGGTGCGTTATCCGTGACACGCCCTTCCAGGCCGTGCGAGCGGGATCAGCACGGGCTAGAAGCCCGTGTCACGATAATGGTTTCACTCCATTCATTCCGGACACTAGAACTTAAACATCACACCAAAATACCCTTCGACGCCATTGATGCTCGGATTGTGCTCACGCCCTTCCAGCGCCGCGTTCGACAAGTGGAAATACCTTACCCCGCCGATGAGATAAACGTTATCGGTGAGCTGATAGGTCAGGCCCGGGCCCGAGCGAAAGGTGATGTTGAACGTCGTGCCGTCGTGCGGAACTTCCGTGCTGCCTTCAAAGATGCCGGGTCCCACGTCCACAAACAGCGAGAGCTTGTCGAACTGAATCCAGTGATGCCGGAGGAGAAGTTGCAGGCCGACGGCATCCGCGTCGGGGCCGTCCTGTGTCACGTGGTAGCCGAGCACTTCGAGATTGAGCTCGGCATTGTCGAAGACGAAGTACCCGACGCCGGCGGCGCCGGAGGCGAGGATCTCGTCGGAGAATCCTTTCGCGGAGATGTAGTTGCCGTAGGCTTGAGCCGTCCACGTGCCTTTCGCGAACGTCGTCTTGCCATCGACCCACCCCGCCCGCGCCGACGGAACAGATAGGACGAGCGCCAACACGATCGCAGAAACAAATCGCTTCACGAAACCTCCCGCAGGTGGCGGGAAGTATACGCGGAGGGCGCCAAAATGTTATTGGCGGTCGAGGTCTGCCCACAGCCCGGTCGGCGGATTCTTCGTCTCGTCAAGAAACGCGGGATTGTTCGTCGCCAGCGCCGTCTCATACGGCCAATCCGGAATGAGCTTCAAACGCGCATCAAACGCCGACCGCCCAACCCACTTCGCCGACAGGTCGGCATATAGTACGTTGATCTCCTTCTTATGTCCCTGTTGGTTGCTGAGGCATGTAGCGCGGTTCGCACTCTCTCGAGCGCGCGAGATCACGGCGACGATGCCAATAACGACGAGTAGTTCGACGAGCGTGAATCCTCGTTTGCGCATGATGAGCCCAGGTCACTTTATGTTGGCTTGCCGACTCATCCGCTGAAGCACATTATCAATGATTTGCGTCAGGATAATCAGCAAGTGTGTGAAAATAGGGAAACCCGCCGGAGAGGCATAAAACCGGCAAGAAATTAGTCGTGATCACGACTATCCGCATTTGCACGCGTTTCGCGCGGAAAATAAGTTTTTCTTCCCCTTCAGAATCCGCTCTCACGGCGTCTCAGCCCCTTTTGCGGAAAACTTCTGCTCGTGACCGCATCCGCGGGATGAATTCTGGCGCGCTCGTTGCACGTGATTTGAGTCACATCGATGGGCTGAAGAAAAACTTTTTTTCTCGGGTTTTGCGGGTTGGCGCATCGATCATCCTCCCTAAACTCCGCACACAATCAGACCGCGGGCGGCTTGTCGTGATAACGACTAACCGCACCAGACCAATCGTCTGACCCGGTTTCGATTCCACTTTGCGCGGGCTGTTCTGCAAAGTTTTTGTGTCGAAGGCCATTCGGCCCCGAACCACCCTGCGGTCGTGCCGTAGGACGCAGGCGTTGTCGATTCTTTTTGGTCGGACGGGCCGGCCATCAACGTCATCCACCTTAGGGCTGTTCAACGAAGGAAGAATGATGAAGAAGATGCTTTCGAAGCTGTCACGGAAGATTCGCCGTTCGAACGATGATCGTCGTGTCAACCATTTTGAAAAACTCGAAGAGCGCCAGCTGATGTCCTTCAGCGCGCACATCAACTTCGCCCCCTCGGGCGCAGCAGGCTACAGCGGATACATCAACGACACCGGCGCCACCTACGCCAGCCGCAACGGACAAACCTACGGCTGGAACACGAGCATGTCCGCCAACATGCGCGATCGCAATTCTTCCAGGTCGAAAGATCAGCGCTATGACACCCTCGCCCAGATGAGCAGCAGCAGCTCGTGGGGCATCGCGGTTCCGAACGGCACCTATTCGGTCCATATCGTTTCGGGTGACGCCAGCTACACCGACAGTTCCTACAAGCTCGCCGCCGAAGGTCAGACCGTCGTCAGCGGAACGCCGACCAGCACCAATCACTGGATCGAAGGCACCAAGAGCGTGACCGTCAGCGACGGCAGGCTCACAATCACCACCGCGGGCGGAAGCAACAACAAGATCGACTTCATCGACATCACGCAGAGCTCGACGAGCACCAGCAGCTCGACCAGCACCAGCACGATCGCCAGCCCCCCCGCGGCGCCGACCAGCCTTTCGCTTAGTTCGGCTTCTTCGACTTCGATCAAGCTGACGTGGAAGGACAACTCGACTCGCGAAACCGGTTACAAGGTTTATCGCAGCACGGACGGCAGCAGCTTCTCGCTCCTGACGACGCTCGGTGCGAACACCACGACCTACACGAACACGGGCCTCACCAGCGGCAAGAAGTACTACTACAAGGTCACCGCGTACAACTCGTACGGCAACAGCGCGTACACGAACACCGCGTCGCTCACCTCGGGCAGCTCCAGCACCAGCACGTCGAGCGGTTCGACCAGCTCGCCGTCGGGTGTTGCCGACGCCGGGTTCCTGAAGGGCATCAACATCGGTGAAGGCGACAACCCCAGCACGAAGATCCCGATCCTCCGCGATCTGGGTGTCGAATCCGTCCGAATCTGGATGGGCCTCACCGCATGGAGCAATCGCTGGAGTGCCGCGAACACCTTCGCCAACGCCAGGGCCTACAAGGCCGCCGGCTTCAAGGTCACGCTGCTCACGACCTGCTCGAAGGTTCCGACCTACTCCGAAGCCAAGGCCTACTTCGACTGGGCCGTCACTCAGTCGGGTGTCGCCAGTGCCGTCGACTACTGGGAAATCGGCAACGAGCCCAACATCAGCTCGTACTTCTCCGGCTCGCTCTCGCAGTACGTGCAGCAGGAGCTCCGCGGCGCGTATGACTCGCTTCACGCTCATGGCGAGAAGGTCATCGGCGCCGGCCTCACCGCCAGCCGCACGTCCAACCAGACGATGAAGAATGCGGGTTATCTGAATTACGTCGACTATGCCAACATTCATCCCTATGACACGAGCGTGTCGGGCCAGGAACAGACGATCCTCGACATCAAGTCGATGTTCGCCGGCAAGCCGCTGGTCGCGACGGAATGGAACTTCCAGCTGTCGTCGAGCAATACCAGCTGGTCGAGCATGCTGAAGACGATCTATCCGTTCATTCAGCAGAATCTGTCGATGGCGTATTACTTCAACTACAACGTGATTAGCACACCAGCCGGATTCGCTGGCGTGATCAACTCGGACGGTTCGAAGCACCAGCCGTTCTATGACACCTTCAAGTCGATGATCGCGTAATCGACTTCACTGAATCTCCGATGGAGGGATCACCGCGGCGGGTGGAGCAATCCACCGCCGCGGTTTTCGCGCGCGTAAAAATTTTATAAAACGGCTGTCAATTTAGGTTGATTTTCTTGACACCCTATAACTCTTTCATAAACTCCAGCCTGCTTTGTCCGCCTAAGGCGCTTCGCACCGAGGCGCCGCGGAGAACCCAATGCGAGTTTCGTTTGACTCGCATCGTCACGAGCTGTCGCCACTTGAACTAAGTTGCGGACGGCGGTGTGACAGGGGCGAATCGGCATTGACCGAGGGAGACTTTCAACTCCCAGCCCGTCAGCTAACTCCGTAGGCATGTGAAAGGGATCAACGCGCCTGATCGGCGCCCTAGATCCTTCCATAGTTTTTGCCTCCCGCTGGATGCGTACCGCACCAGAGGTCCAGCATTTGGAGGCGCAACCGCACCGCAAGGGTGCAA
This sequence comes from Phycisphaerae bacterium, assembly GCA_025924315.1. GTDB lineage: Bacteria > Planctomycetota > Phycisphaerae > Tepidisphaerales > Tepidisphaeraceae > JAICIO01. The sequence continues at coordinate 1,565 of JAICIO010000036.1, read as the reverse complement.
GGAGAATCGGCCATGCTGGTGAACCAAGCCGAATCGTTACGCAAGGCGATCGAAAGCCTGATCGACGCCAAGCTGTATGACGCTCTTGCCCGCCCGGGTGGGCTCGATCGTCTCGCTGCCTATCGCAGCACAGGCGTTGCCTCTCATGCCATCCGATCCGCCGAGCAGAAGCTCGAGCAGACGGTGAATGAGATCCTGCAATCTCAGGAATCCTACGAGATGCAGGCCTGATCGTGGCTCGGTCGCTGCGGCGGCCAATGGGAGCGCAACAAACGCTCAAACAACTCAACCTCGCTCCTGCGATGACGCTGAACGATTGAGTTGATTCACGGCACATCTGGATCTTCAAAAAGTGACCCCGTTCTGGGGTCACTTTTTTTTGCGCCTATCTCGGGTCACGCCCTCCGCGGACCTGTGGGAGGGCGAGGCTCCTGCCGAGCCGTTCTGCTGCAAAGGAACCGGAGACCGCGAAGGCGCGATAGCCGCGAAGAAAGCCGCGAAGAAACAATCCCTTCGCGAGACCTTCGCATTCTTCGCGCCGTCGCGATCTCTGCTGAATTGAACGCAAAACGGCTCGGCAGGAGCCTCGCCCTCCCGTCCGCGCGCGGCGGGTTTTTGCCAATACCTCTCGTCGGATTTTTATCGGTCCGGCGCTTTCGGTTCAGCCGTCATAAACCTTCGCCAGGGTCCGAGTAGCGCCGGTGAAACCGTCACAATCCGCTCGCCTCGCCGATTTGCCAATTCGATATCACTTCAAGCCAGTAGCGCCCGATTGCCGTCGAGTCGCTTGTGTACGGCTTTCGGGCAGAAAGAGGAGACCGATGTCAGCAACGGCCACACAACCCAAACGTCCCGCCGCCGCGGCGCCATTGCGGTTCGGAAAGAACCCTAAGCCGCTCCAGCGCGAGAAGATCGTCCCGCGCACCCCGGAAGGGACCCAGCGGATCATGGTCGATTACAACGATCCGTTTCAGTCGTTGCTCGTCGGCACCTTCAACATGGACAGTGGCGTGGTCGAAACCGGCCCCACCGCTTCGCGGCCGAATACGCCCGGCTCCGTCTTCGCCAGCGACCCCGTTCCCGCGCCGCGCGATCCGGTGCGCCTCAGCGCGAAGATCGACCTCGAGCTCGATCGCGTCGGACAGCTCGCGGAAAAATTAAAAGAACTCAGCTCCGCCCCGACGCTGCTGCCGATCCCGACATCACAGCAGCAAGCGCAACCGGCGCCCATCGCTTCATCGCTGCCGGTTGAAGTGCTCGAGCGCGCCCGCAAGAGCGCACGCGATGCGTGGTGCGCCGTCGTGATGATGGGCGCATTTATCGTCGCGGGCATCGCGTGGACGAGCAATCGCCTCGACACCGCCGAGAAGCATGTCGCGCAATTGCTCGAACAGCTCGAGATCCAGCAGAATTCGGCGAATACACTGCGCACCGAAAATCAGCAGGCGTTCAGCGAGCTCGCGGATGTGAAAGCGAAGCTCAAGGCGATGCAGTACGAGAACAGCGCTTCGTCGCGGTAACTATACGAGTATCGAAATCCCGTAGGGTGCGCTTCAGCGCACCGG
>JAICIO010000035.1 GCA_025924315.1 Phycisphaerae bacterium | reverse complement strand
TACTTCTTTTGATAATCGAGGGAAACGTACGCGTCTTCGCTGAAGACGCGCAGCTTGCGTTCGGTTTTGAGCGCGAGACGCGACGCGGTGATGTTCGCGACGACGCCGTTTTCGAATTTGAGGCGCGCGTTGCAGATGTCCTCGACGTCGCCGATGACGCTCACACCGACGGCATCGATCTGCTTCACCTTCGAATTCGCCAGCTTCAGCACGATGTCGATGTCGTGGATCATCATGTCGAGCACGACGCCGACGTCGATACTGCGAAACGTGAGCGGGCTGATGCGCGTGACCTCGATGAACCGCGGCTGGATATTAAGGTGCTCCATCGCGCGGATGGCCGGGTTGAAGCGTTCGATGTGGCCGACTTGGACTGGCGCTTTGTATTGGTGCGATGCATCGACGATGAGCCGCGCGTGATGCACGTCCTGCGCGAGCGGCTTTTCAATGAGGCACGCGATCCCGCGGTTCAGAAAGGGGCCGGCGAGATCGGCGTGGAATTTCGTGGGGACGGCGATGGTTGTCGCGGCCACCTGCGGCAGCAGATCGCGAAGATTGCCGAACGCCTTGCACTTGAATTCAGCGGCAACTTCCTCGGCCGTCTCGTGGTGCGCATCGTACACGCCGACGAGGTGCACGTTGGGCATCTGCGAGTAGACGCGCGCGTGAAGCCGGCCCATTCGTCCGCAGCCGACGACGCCGACGGGAACCATCTTCTGCATGCCACGCTTTTGAGATTCGATCGACATACGCGCGCGATTGTCAGACGGCCACGAGCGAACTTCAAGCGCCGAAACGCGACGAGTGCCGACAAGAATCTTTATCCGGACCTTGCCGACGCAGCCGCAACTGTCTGCTAACGACGCGGAAATCTGGCGAAAAGAGGGGATGTGTAAGTCCGATCACGTGATAATTCCAATTGTCAAACCGAAATTTTCTTGGACAGTGCGCGCGCGGCTTCGTTAGCATCCGCGCTTCGCTTCGACCGCGGGCAATTCGGCGAAGTGATTCAAGTGCCTGCGCTGGGCTGTGCGGGCAAACGCTGTAACTGGGTTGAGTCATATCCATTTCATTTTTCGCGAACTCCGCGGAGGTCTCATGAACGCGTCGCAATCGCGCGCGGCATCGTCGTTGATGCGCGCCACTCGGTCTGTCATCGAACAACTCGAAGAGCGTCGGCTGATGAGCGCGGGAGCGCCCGACACCACCTTCGGCACCGGGGGGCAAACGATCACCGACTTCAACGGCGCGGTAGATGACGGGCACGTCCTCGCACAGCAATCGACGGGCGAAACGGTCGTGCTCGCTGGACAGGACGCGAGCTATCACCTCATTCGCTACGACACGCACGGCAACCTCGAGAGCGGCTTTGACGTGACGCCGGACGTGACGCGCCCCCGCGCGATGATCGTGCAGAGCGACGACAAGATCCTCGTGCTTGGCACTGCCATCGGCGCGAACGGCTCAGTCGACATGGCGGTCGAGCGCTTCAACGCGAACGGCACAGCTGACAGCGACTTTGGTGTCAGGAAGGTTGACTTCATCGATCCGGTCGGCGGGGGGTCAGGCGATGAAAACGGTTGGGGTTTGGCGATGGATGGATCGAACATCATCGTCGCCGGCACGACAAACTTCGGCGGAAGCGATTACGCCGCAGTCGCGCGGATCAGCAGCGACGGCGCGACGATCACGCCGGGCGAGGTCGACATCAACGCGCCAGGCATGGAAGTGTTCGGCGTCGCGGTGCAGTCGAACGGCGGGATCGTCGTCGCCGGCGAGGACGCTGACACTGAAAGCAACTTCGCGGTCGCTCGCTTTACGCCGGCGCTGCAGATCGATCCCAACTTCGGCGATTCGGGAATGGCGCAGATCGCTTACGGCAACGCGGTGAGCGTCGCAACGGATGGCAACGACATCGTGATTGACGGCCATAGTTTCGACCTTGATGGCAGTACCATTGGTGGAGTTGGCGCCGACATCGGAACCGTCATGAAGCTGGACGGCGCAAGCGGCGCACAGGTCTGGCGAACGGACCTCGACTTCGGCGGATCTAACGCCGACGCGCAGGGCATCGCGATCCAGTCGGATCACAAGGTCGTGGTCGGGGGAATGGAATTCAGCTTCTCGAACATCGGCTTCATCGCGCGGCTCAACGGCGACGGCTCGATGGACAACTCGTTCGGCTCGAGTGGCATCAGCTCGGTGAGTCAGCCGAGCGGTTATTCGGATACCGGGATCGAAAGCGTCGCGATTCAGTCGGATGGGAACATTGTCGGCTCCGGTTTCGCGACGAAGTTCGATTCGAATACGTCGACGGCGCTCGATCCGGACGTGCTCGTCGTGCGCATGACTGGATCGGATGTGGTCACGCCGCCGAACAACGACCCGGTCGCGGTTGATGACGTTAAGAGCACCAATGCCAACACTCCCCTGACATTTGCCGCGAATGATCTGACCGCCAACGACACGGACGCGGACAATGATGCGCTCACGGTTACGTCGGTCACCTCGCCGAGCGCCAATGGGGGAAGCGTCACATTCGATGGTATGAACGTCACGTACACCCCCGCGGCGAACTTCAGTGGCGCCGATACGTTTACGTACACGATAAGCGACGGCAAGGGCGGGACCGACTCCGCCACAGTGACGGTAAATGTCGCGCCTCCAAACCACAACCCGGTGGCCAACGCGGATGCGGAGAAGACAGATGAGAACGTCGCGCTTACGTTCCCGGCGACCGCTCTGCTTGCGAACGACACCGATGCCGACGGCGATGCAATCACGCTCACGAGCGTCAGCGCGACGAGCGCATCCGGCGGACACGTCACGTTCTCTAACGGGCAGATCACCTACACGCCGGCGACGGACTTCGCCGGCAGCGACACTTTCACCTACTCGATCTCGGATGGCCACAATGGCACGGCGACCGGAACAGTTACCGTCACGGTGCTCACTCCGGAGCAGGCGATCGATGACATCATCTCACAGGTCGATACCCTTCACGATGACGGCTTGCTCAACAGTGGGAACACCAACTCGCTCATGACCAAGCTCGACGGCGCGGCCGCGAAGCTGGACTCGGATCAGTACTCGGCAGCAATGAACAAGATTCAGTCGTTCATCAACCAGGTGAATGACTGGATGTCCTCGGGGAAGATCAGCTCATCGATCGGCCAGACGCTGATTAGCTCGGCGAACGACGTGCTTGCGTCGATCCAGGCGGAGATGGCGTAAATGTCACTGACCACGCGAGGCTCGAAGAACGCGCGAAGCCCAGCTTGTTTTGCGAGCTCGCGAGCACGGGCGACGAATGTGATGGCGTCGATCGTGCTGGATGTCCTCACGTAAGTTGTCAAAGAGTTGATTGCAAACCGAAGGGACGCCGCGATGAGCGGCGTCCCTTTTTTTGGATTGGATAATTCACGGTTTTGTAGGGTCCGCTTCAGCGGACCGGTTACGTGCTTTTCAAACGGGGGTATAACCGGTCCGCTGAAGCGGACCCTACAACAGACCGCTGCAAATTGGTTGGATCTACTTCGGTCGAAGGCTTTCGAGATAGCGGCCGTGTTTGCCCTCGTTGCGGCGGTGGAGGAACTCAATCAGGGTCTTCACGTGAGGATTCAAGCCGTTCATCGTGTTGAATTCTTTGAGCACGACGCTGAACGGTCGCTCGCGACCGAAGAAGAGCTTGCGAGCCGCCTCATCGAGTGCTTCGATATCGGCGGCGGCGAATCCGGCGCGCTTGAGGCCCACCGAGTTGAGTTCGCGAATGCGATCTTTTTCGGAAACCTTCACGAACGGCGGCACATCGATGTGTATGCGCGCGGCACCGGCGAGATATGCAAAGTCTCCAACTGTTACAAATGCATTCACTCCGGCCAGGCCATTCATCACAACATTGTTGCCAACAATGATGTGACCCGCGAGCATGACGTTGTTCGCGATGACACACCGGCTCCCGAGCTGCACATCGTGGCCGAGGTGGGCATTGACCATCAGCAGGTTGTTGTCGCCGACGCGCGTGACTCCGCCGCCGAAGATCTTCCCGCCCTGCACCGTGCCGGTGTTCACCGTCACGCATTCGCGAAAGACGTTGTTGTTGCCGATTTCGAGCTGCGTCGGCTCGCCGCTGTATTTCAAATCCTGCGGCGGGCCACCGATCACGCAGTGCGGATGAAACGTGTTCTTCTCGGCGATCGTCGTGATGCCGGAGATCACGACATGGCTGAGCAGCTTGCATCCGGGGCCGATCGTCACCCGCGGGCCGATCACACAGAACGGGCCGACCTCCACGTCGGGCGCGAGCTTCGCCTGGGGATCCACTTGAGCTAATGGAGAAATCTTCGACATTACTTACACGGGCTCCGCGTCGACGAGCATGAATTTAATATCGGCCTCGGCGGCCAGTTTATCTTGCACAAAAGCCTTGCAGCGCACGTGACCGGTGCGGGTTTTCACGCGCACGGTCACGGCTTCGAGAATCAGTTGGTCCCCAGGCACCACCGCGTGGCGCATCTTCACCTTATCCATGCTCAATAGCACCGCAAGCTTGCCGGTGTGTTCGAGCTTCTGGCTGAGCAGGATGCCGCCGAGCTGGGCCATCGCTTCCACGATCAAAACGCCCGGCATGATGGGAGTATTGGGATAATGACCCTGGAAAAAAATGTCGTTGAAGGTGACGTTTTTGATTCCGATCGCGCGCTGGTCGCCTTGAATTTCGAGCACGCGATCGACGAGCAGCATCGGATATCGGTGAGGCAGGATACGCTGGATACGGCGGATATCGAGCGCGCCTTCGCGATTGACGAGGCTCTGCCGCCAGCTGGTTTCGTCCTGCTGCAGCAGTTTGCGCGCGAGCATGTGATTCATCTCGTGCCCGCTCTTGTGCGCGACGAGGCGTCCGCGCAACGGCCGGCCGACGAGATACAGATCGCCGATCAGATCGAGCGCCTTGTGCCGCGCGCATTCGTCGGGAAAGCGAAACGTGTTGTCGATCGGCCCGTGATCGGAAATCACGAGCAGGTCTTTCGGGCTGAGATGCGTACCCAGCCCGCGATCGCGCAGGGCCTGGGCTTCTTTTTCGAAGACGAAGGTTCGGGCGGGCGCGAGCGAATTGACGAAATCGTCGTCGCCGAGGTTGAAGCAAATCGTCTGCTTGCCGAGCTCTTTGGCTTCGAAACTGTAAATGACTTCGAGGTGATCGGTCGGCCCGGGAAGGGCGGCGATCTGCGCGCCGTTCACACTCACTTCGACCGGCTTCTTGATGATCAGCGGCGTCTGCTCGCGGTCTTGTTCGACGATGCCGGCTTCGTTGATCGCATCGACGAACGGACGGGCGCTGCCGTCGATGCCGGGAAGCTCGCCAACTTTCCCGCCGGAGAGCTTCACCGTCGCATTATCGATGCCGAGCCCCGCTAGCGCTGCGAGGCAATGCTCGACCGTTTCAATATGCAGCGTGCCGTTTTTCAGACATGTGCGGCGGGGCAGCTTCATCACATTGCTGATGTGCGCCGGAATCGTCGCGACCCGAGAATCCTGCTCGCGGATGAATGTGATCCCCGCTCCCGGCTCGGCGGGGACAAAGGTCAACGTCGCGGGCTCACCCGAGAAAAGCCCGGGTCCCGCGAGGGTAACTTCCTTGGAAATTGTTTTTTGTGCGACTGCCACGTTTCAAATTCGTGCGTAAATCCACCCGAGCCGTTGAATTATATCGGAACTCTCTGGAACGGGAAGCAAAGCCCAATTCAAGCGCTAAGCGCCGGGCATACAACGTCTTGGCCGGGTTTTGGGTTCGTTTTGTGTTTTCCCGTGATTTGGTCAACAACGGTCAACGGCGGTGCGGTGCGGCGCTAGTGTCAATTATAAAGTCTCGGAGTCGCTTGCGGTTTCGCAGATCGACGCGCTCTGATCTGCGAAACCGCAAGCGGCCGGAAGCGCTGTAGTTGTGGAATGAAGCGAGGACTGCGTGACGCATCGCGAGCAACTTTTAAGGGACGGCTTTTGTCGGTTTGAGAACGTGCTGTCGTCGGATCTGCTGAACCGATTGATCGCGACGACGGATGACATGCTTGCGGCGCAATCGGACGCGCAACGCGCAGGCACTCGCGCACAGGGCAGCATGCTCACGACGAGCGCGGATCCGATCTTCGCGGAGCTGATCGCTCTGCCCGCGGCGCTTGAAGCATTCGCATCGATGGGCTGGCCGCGGCCGACGTTCACCGACGGTTACATCATCAGCAAGCCGTCGCACAGTCCGCGGTTGTTCTGGCATTACGACTGGTTTGCGTGGGAGGATGAGTACAGCTACGGCGCCAATCCGCCGCAGCTCTTCGCGATGTATTACCTTTCTCATACGCGTCGTGAGAATGGTTGCCTGCGGGTGATTCCCGGTTCGCACGTCAAACACAATTCATTGCACGATGCGCTTCTCGAACCGCACGGCAAAGCACTCAGCGAAGCGCGCGAGATGACCAATCCCGCTTTCAGCGATCGGCCCGACGAGATCGACGTTTGCGTCGGCGCCGGCGATCTGCTTATCGGCGACGCGCGACTGCTTCACGCCGCGCACGAAAACACGACGGACACGCGACGCACACTGATCACACTCTGGTATCAACCGGACTTTGAAAAACTTCCCGAGCGCATTCAAGCGCAGATGGTTGCGAAGACGCAGAAGATTCCAAACGATTGGCCCGAAAGCGCGAAGAGGCTCCTGCAACCACTGCTTCCGACGTACACCGGATCCGCCCAGCCGCACGGTCGATCGCTCTATCGAAAGCGCACGAAGGTATGACGCATATCCCGGCCTTGAATGTTGCTGCGACGGTTAGATCGATTCTTGCCGCAACTCAGACGTCGACAAAAGCAAACGCGTGGGAGTAAATGAGGGGATGGTTGTCGCTCAGCAAAAGGAACTTCCTCTGATTGTTGGCGCCGGGCCGGTGGGGTTGGCGGCGGCGTTGTTTTTGGCGCGCGGTGGGGTGCGGGTGCGGATTGTTGAACGTCGGTCGCATCCGTCTGTCGAATCGCGGGCGCTGGCGGTGAATCCGCGGACGATGGAGATTCTCGAGCCGACCGGCGTGACGGAGAAAATGCTCGAGCGCGGCGTGCGGATTCATGGTGGGCAGTTTCGGTTCGGCTCAAAGCATTCGGGCGAGATCTCGTTCGACGGAATTCATCCGCGTTACCCGTTCATGCTTGCGCTGTCGCAGGCGGTGACCGAAAAGTTGCTCGAGGAGGCGTTGGAAGCCGCGGGTGGTCGCGTTGAACGAAACGTGGAGTTGACGTCCTGCCGTAATGAGACGGGTTGTGTTGAAGTCGTGTTGCGCGGAAACGAAGAACCCGCGGAGCTGCGCTCCGCCGCTAACTATGGCGCGGAGCCGTCGTCTGAATATTTAGCGGCGGAGCGCAGCTCGGCGGGTTCGACGGAATCTTACGTCTGCCCGTGGATGCTTGGTGCGGATGGCGCACACAGTCGCGCGCGCGAAACGGTTGGCCTGTCGTTCGACGGCTCCTCCGTCGATCGCGAATGGTATCTCGCGGATGTGCCGCTCGAGACTTCGCTCGATGAAGAACGCGCGCAGATTTGGTTTTTGGACGACGGCGGATTTGTGTTCTGCATTCGCGTGGTGGCGGACAAGCGTGAAGAATCCGCGGGGCCGAAACTGTGGCGCGTGATCGCGAATTTGCCGAATCCGATTTCGCTCCTCCCGGATTCGAAGCAGGCGGGGCCTCCGGTGTGGGAATCGAAATTCAAAGTTGCACACCGGATTGCGGAGCGATTGCAAAAAGGTCGCGTGTTTCTGGCGGGGGATGCAGCGCACATTCACTCGCCGATTGGGGCGCGGGGGATGAATCTGGGGATCGAAGATGCGTGGGTCTTCAGCCAGCTCGTTTCGCGCGGCGAGATGGATCGGTATGACCTGCTGCGTCGGCCGGTCGATGAAAAAGTCGTTCGGTCGATCAGAAGGCTCACGTGGATGGCGCGGGGAGAATCCGCTGGTTCCCGCTTTATTCGGACGCACATCGCGCCACATCTGCTTGAGGTCCAGTCGTTTCGGGAAAGCGCGATTCGGATCGGAACGGGGCTGGATCATCCGATCGGGATCTGAAACACCGGGATTGTGCCCATCTTATCCGGTGCAGACTCCCCAGCCCCCTTGAAGGTTCGATAACTCCTTCCCCCGCCGGAATGTGCGCGTGATAAAAGGCATTGCAACTAGTGGGTTTTTGTTGCACAATCCCACAACTCAATGGACTGATTGCCGGTGACACCCAACCAGGTTCGCCTGTTCGGGGTCTGTAGCAGACATGCAATGGGCTGTATTAATGGACGGCCCTTGTCGATAAAACAGGCAAGCCTCACGGTTCTGGAAAGGAGCGCGTCTTGCGTTTTCCGCATCTCTCTCGATTTCGCATCCCTGTAGCGGCTTCGTGTCTTTCTTTGGCCCTTGTCACATTCAGTGGCTGCAACACGGGGGTCAACCCGACCATGGGTTGGATCGACCCGTCGGAAATCGGTCGCTATCAGAAGGATCCGCTCATTCGGCCGATCCTCGACCGTCTCACCTCCGGCATCGATGAGCCGCAGGTCTCATACTCACAAGCGACCGATCCCAAACCCGAAGATCTCGTCGTCATCCCGCACGACTACGCGATTGGCAAGGGCGACCTCCTCGCGGTGTCGATCACCGATCTCGTCGGTCCGCAGGTCGAAACGCTCAAGCAGATGCGCGTGAGCGAAACCGGCAAGATCAGTCTTCCGCTGATCGGTCAGATCCAGGCCGAAGGCCTCACCGAGGCGCAGCTGGAAGTCGCGGTTCAGCAGGCCTACGCGGATGCGAACTTGATCCAGAAGGCGCAAGTTTCGGTGACGGTGATCGAAGCGCGCAACCGCACGTTCAGCATCTCGGAAGCGGTGAACGCGCCGGGACAGTACGCGATCATCAACAGCGATTTCCGGCTGCTCGATGCGCTCGTGCTTGCGCGCGGCGTGACGAATCCGACGACCGAATACATCTACGTCGTTCGCAAGCTGAAGTCGGATGAACAGCAGCCGGCAGGCGCGACGACGATGCCCGCGGCCGCACCGGCCTCGGCGCCGAGCAACGACATGCTCGCGCCGAAGTCCGAAGCGCCGCAGGCGAACAAGCCGATTTATCTGCAGACGACCGGTGACGCGGCCGCACCCGCGGCGCCGGCGACCACCACGCCTGCGGAGGATCAGGGCCGCTTCATCATCATCGATGGCAAGCCGGTTCTGGTGCAGGGTAACAAGCCCGCGACGAGCCAGACGCCCGCCGCGACGGATACCAACGCCGCGCCGACGACGCCTGCCGCCGCCGCTCCCACAACGCCTGCGCCCGCGAACGCAGCGAACGCGAATGCAAACGTGAATGTGACCACGCCTGCCACGTTCCCGAAGGCGACACCAGTTCCTCCGCCCGCGCCGGTCGCGACTGCGAGCAACAACATGGCGCCCGCCGCTTCCACCGCGCCGGGACAGTTTGAGTTCAATGAGCTCCAGGAACCGACCGACGTCCGCGTGATCAAGATTCCGTATCAGGCGCTCGAACAAGGTGAGTTCAAGTACAACATCGTCATCCGCGCGCAGGACATGATCATCGTCCCGCAGCCGGTGATAGGCGAGTACTACATGGGTGGCCACGTTTTGCGTACGGGCGTGTATAGCCTGACGGGCCGGAACATCTCGCTCAAGCAGGCGGTCATCGCGGCCGGCATGCTTGACCAGGTGGCGATTCCGGAACAGACGAGCCTCGTCCGCCGAATTGGTGGCGACAAGGAAGTGTATTGCCGCATCGACCTCGCGGCGATCTTCGCCGGCGAACAGCCGGACATCTTCCTGAAGCCGGACGACCAGGTGATGGTCGGCACGAATGCCCTGGCGCCGTTCGTTGCGGCGATCCGTGGCGCGTTCCGCATCACGTATGGCTTTGGCTTCCTCTACGACCGCAACTTTGCCCCGCTTCAGAAGTAGTTAAGCGGGTGATTTGAGACTGGGCAGTTTGTCTCGAAAAAATCGGGTTAAAACGCCCAGAACTATCGCGGGAGCAGGTCGTATTGTTTACGATCGGCTCCCGCGATAGCTGGTTTATCGGGCTAATTTGTTGCCGACACGTTAAACGTCGCATCCACATCACCGATCTAATTCGGTGAGCTACGACACCATCGTGAGGGTTCTCTGAGCACGGCTGCTTCCATTCCGCCGTCTGATGCCTCGTCCATTGATGGAGACGCGCGCCGCTACGCCGGTTTGACGCAGACGGCGTGGGTCAAGATCGGCATCGTCACCTTGTTGATGGTGCTCACCTTTCGCTTCAATCTGGTTCGCCTCTGGCTGAAAACCAATCCTTTCACGGGTGAGCCGAACTGGGGTCACTCGATCTGCATTCCGTTCATCGGGCTGTATTTTCTCTACCTCAATCGCGAAGAGTTGCTGAAGGCGAAGGTGAAACCGCTGCTGGCGGGAAACTTCAGCCGCGCGCGATTTATTTCGGCGGCTGTGGTGATCGCGCTGGGGTTGGTCGCGATGTTCGTCGGTCCGAAGTTTGTGCCTTCGCAGGAATCGAACGTGACCTCCGGCGGATGGGGCATGATCATCCTCGGTGGTTTGGCGGTCTTGCTCGACTGGGGTTTGGGTACGCTTTTCGGTGGGCTGCTCACGTTCGCCTACGGCATCTGGCCGGGGCAGAACGATTTCGTGAAAGACTTCGGCATGGTGATGACGCTCTTCGGCGTCGTGCTCACTCTGTGCGGTTGGGACGTCATGCGGATTGCATGGTTCCCCATTGTTTTCTTAATATGTGCTTTACCCTGGCCCGGTCTGGTGTATAGCTGGGTGGCGACACCGCTTCAGAACCTGGCGGCGAATGTCGCGGTCAAGACGATGCAGATCTCGGGGGTCACGGCGCTGCAGATCGGCACAAAGATCCGCATCGGCGACGGCGTGATGCGTCCAGTGCATACGCTGAACGTCGCCGAAGCGTGTGCAGGCATGCGCTCGCTGATGACGTTCATCTCGGTCGGCGCCGCGATTGGATTTCTTTCGAATCGCCCATTGTGGCAAAAGATTTTGATCACGCTTTCGGGCATTCCGATCGCGATCTTCTGCAACGTGATGCGCGTGAGTGGACAGGGTTTGCTCGATACATACGTGAGCACGGAGCTGGCGAACGGTTTCGCGCACCAGTTCGTCGGCATGGTGATGCTGATACCCGCGTTCTTCCTCTTGCTGCTGGTTTGCTGGGTGCTCGACCATATTTTTGTGGAAGAAGTGGAAGGCGCCGATCCGGGCCATGCCGGAATTGTTCGTCCGCCAACGACGCCGAAACAACCGTCGCCGAAACAACCGGCTCCGCTGCCCGCTGCAGAGAGCGTCACGATTCCGGTTCCGCGGCGGCGCGTGGCGCGGCGGCCCACGTTGCCGGAGCGGCATGGCATCGATCCCGGCATCATCATCGCGCCGACTCCGCCGAGGGATAGCGCATGAAGCTCGATTTGAGCCTCGATGTTTCTTGGCCCTTTCTGCTGATCGCGGCGATTGTGATCGCCGTGTTCGCGTTGCGCTGGCACCGCAAGGGCTCGCCGTTGCGCCGTAGCTTGGGTCAGCCGAGCTTTATCACGGTAACGATCGTGCTGTTGGTCGCCGCTGTCACGCTCAACGCCGCGACGCGGTACATGCAGCTGTACTTCAAGAAGCTTCCGCTGCCGCTCGCCAAGCCGGTTGAGACGATCCCCTCGCGGCTCGGGCCGTGGATGCAGGTCTCGAAGGATTCAACGCTCGAGCACGAGATCGAAGAAGTGCTCGGCACCGACAAATACATTTTCCGCGATTACGTGGACTCGACGAAGGTGAGCGAAAAAGAGATCGCCGCTTTCGAAGGAAAGTCGACTGACGAGCGGGCCAAGCTGCTGGGTGAGATTCAGCGGAGCCGGCCCGACGCATGCATTCGCCTGGCGGTGACGTACTACACCGGCTCGGCCGATACGGTGGCGCACATTCCCGACCGCTGTTATGTGGCTGACGGTTTCGCGCCCTCGGAATACCAGATTGTGAACTGGGAGGTCTTCCCGAATCGGCCGGAAGGGCAGCGCACGATTCCTGCACGGCTGATCAATTTCGAAGATCAGGTCGGCGCCGGCAACGAATTCAGCACGCGGAACGTTTCGTATTTCTTCCACGTGAACGGTCACTACGAATCGGATCCGCTGGGCGTGCGAGCGAGTTTACAGAACCTCCGCGAGCGGTACGGGTACTATGCGAAGGTGGAGCTGATGACATTGCTCCGTGAGAGAGAGAAGGCAGCGCCGGTGATGCGCGGGTTTTTGACCTACGCGTTGCCGGAGATCGAAAAGTGTCTGCCGGATTGGAAGAAAGCGACGAGCAGCGAACCGGCGCGGTAGGGGCGCGGGCGCATCTCGTTTTCATTTCGTTGATCGTTCCTGGCGCGGGGAGCAAAGGGCTTTTGGGCAATGGCGAAGAAGAAGAAAAAAACGAAGCTCAACAAGAAGTTCGTGATCGCTCTCGGTGCTGTCGTCGTCGCCGGCGCGGGCGCGACCGGATACTACTTCTATTCCGAAGCCAGGAAGGACCCGACGAAGTACGTGCTCGCCGGCAAAGAGGCGATGGCGGAGAAGAAGTACGCCGACGCGGCGACGGATTTCGGGACCGCGATTTCGAAGCGGCCGGCGGATCCGTCGCTGTGGGTGATGGTCGGCGATGCGCTGGACGCTCAATCGTCGCTTGATCCCGACAATTACGTCAAGGCACAACAGGCGTGGGAGCATGCGCTCGACATCGACGCGACGAATGTCGACGCGCTGCGGCGTCTGCTCTCCCGCGTGCAACAGGAAGTGGAGCTGATGCCGCGGCCGGCTCCGAAGGCATACACGTACATTCGCGAAAAAGCGCGTCTGCTCACGATCGCGGATCCGAGCGACATCAACGCAAAAGCAGCCGGACCAATCGCGGGCGTGCAGTCCGCCATCAGCGGCTCGCAGCCCGACCCGCGCAAGCTCAACGAAGACATCAACACGCTTAAAGACTTGATGAAGCAGGATCCGACCAGCGCCGACATCCCGTTCTACATCTCGCGCGGAATGCTGCTGCAAGCGGGCGAAGCCTCACGCGTGGGCGATAAGCAACAGCTTGAAAAGATCATCGGGGACATTGATCAGCTCTGCACGACAGCGCTGCAGAACCAGCCGAAGAACGCCGCGATGTTCTTCAGGTTGGCGCAGGTGGCGAATTTCGAAGCGATCATCACGCAACCTTCGCCGCAGAGTGACCAGGAGATGGAAACCGCGTCGAAGCGCGCCGAAACGGCGCTCGCGCTGGTCGATCCGAAGTCCGATCTGTATCTGGATTGCGCGGGATATTATGCCAAGCTGCTGGCCCGGCGAGGCGATGCGAAGAAATCCGAAGAAATTTACCGCAAGCTGATCGCGGAACGCCCGAATGAGATCGTCGTGCGCCTGGCGCTGTCTGATTTGCTGGTCGTTAACAACCGCCGCGAGGAAGCGATCCAGCTGCTGAGCGATATCCCCGCAGAGACCGCGCCCCTCGGCGGGCCGCGCGGTGCACTGATCCGCAGCCAGCAGACGCACGTGCTGCTGAACCTCGCCAACCTGCGGCTCGATTCCTACCTCGTCGAGCCGGATGCGGCCAAGCGCAAGGCGATGATGGCGCAGATCGAGGACACGATCAACAAAGTGTCCACCTCGATGGGCGCTGAAGCGCCGGCGGTGCTGCGCGTGCGTGGAAAGATGGATCTTTATCGCGGAAATGTCGTTCCCGCGATTCAGACACTCACTAAAGCGCTCAACCTGATGGACGAGAACGACACCGGGCGCTACGAGACGATTTATCTTCTCGCCCGTGGATATGCGCAGACGCAGCAGACGGGTGAAGCCCGCACGCGTCTCCAGCAGATCGTCGAGAAGCTGCCGAGCTATTTCGAACCGCGGCTTCAGCTGGCGCAGCTGCTCGTCTCCGAAAATGATTTCAAGGACGCGAAGCCGCACGTCGACGTACTGGCGAAGCTGCGTCCCAATGATCCGTCGGTGATTCTGCTGGTCTTGCGCACGCTCGATCCGACGAAGGACGCGGCGCAGATTGATGCGCAGTACGGGAAGCTGCCGGAAACCAACCGCCAGGATCGGCTGGCCAAGGCGCAGGTCGCCGCGGCGCTTCACAAGAATGACGAGGCGACGCGGTTGTTGGATTCGCTGCTGAAGGAAAATCCCGCCGACGTCGACGCCAGCATCTCGCTCACGCGCGTGCAGGCCAGCACAGGTCATAAAGATCAGGCGATCGCGACGATCGATCAGGCGATCGCGAAGAATCCGCAGAATCCGGCGCTCAAGGCGCTGCGCGAGACGCTCGCGAGCGCGACTCCGGACGAAGCCCGCGCGAAGAACCGCGCGCTGATCGACCAGATCGCCGATCCGTTCGAGCGCGAGCTGACGCTGTACGATTTTTACCTGCAGGATCAGGACAACACGCAGGCGATGGAGCACCTGCAGGCGGCGCAGAAGCTCAAGCCCAACGACCCGCGCGTTCTCCAGCAGCTTTTCCAGTACCAGCTTCTGCAGAAGGACTGGGACAACGCCGCGAAGTCGATCGATCCGCTCGCCAAGGCGGATGTCGACCACATCGGCGGGCGGAGCTTCAAGTTCCGCCTCGCCAGCGCCAAGGGCGACGTGACCGGCGCGTCGGCGATCGCGGAAGACGCCACCAAGACGCTGCCCGAAATGGCGCAGAGCTGGTTGATCTGGGGCGAGGCGCTGCAGTCGCAGAATCGCTATGAAGAGGCGGTGACGAGTTATCAGCGGACGATCGATAAGCAGGCGCAAAACGTCGACGCCTATCGCGGGATGGTGGAGTGCCTGTATGCCCTGGCGCGTCCCGCGGAAGCGAAAAAGGCGATCGACCGGGCCCGCGTGATCCTGCCGAACGACAACACGCTCAAGGAACTGGCGCTGGAGTATGAGACGAACTACGGCGATCCGCTCAAGGTGCTGCCGGAGCGCGAGCAGATGCTCGACCGCAACCCGATGGTGCAGGCGTCGTATCGGAACCTCGGCAACGCGTACATCGCGGTGGCGCGAACGAAGCAGGCGGCGGGGGATGAGCAGGGCCAGAACGACTATCTCACCAAAGCGCGCGACACGTTTGCCAAGGCTGTGCAGCGCTGGCCGGATGATCTCAGCCTGACTGACACGTGCGCGGATCTTTCGTTGCAACTGAAGAATATCGACGGCGGCGAGCAGCTCTGGAAAGCGTTGATCTCGCGACCGTCGCAAAAGGATCAGCCGGCCGCGGTCGGAGGTCTTGCGGAATACTACCGCCGCGCCGGTCGTGTGCCGGAAGCGGAGAAGCTGCTGTGCGATTTCCTCGCGACCAATCCGACGGTAGGAATGCAGCTGCAGCTGGCCGACCTCCTTTCGATGCAGCATCGCGAGAACGATGCGATCACTGTGCTGACGAGCTCGACGTTCACCGATCCGCGAATCGAACAGCGGCGCATCGAGCTGCTGATCGCCGCCAAGCGAAACGACGAAGCGAAGGCGCTGATCGACGCGGCGATGAAGAAGCAGAACAAGGAAACGCCGGAGCTTCAGTTGCTCATGGCGTACGTGGACATCAACAGCAAGAAGCCGACGGAGGCCGCCGCGGAGCTGGACAAGGTGATCGCGCAGCAGCCGCGCAATCCGGCCGCACTTTACTACCGCGGGTTGCTTCGGCTTCGTTACCCGCACAAGGACCTGGACCAGGCAATCGCGGAACTGACGCTCGTTCGCGAGCTGATGCCCGCGAAGATGGAAGCGCGATATCTGCTGGCGGAAGCGTTCAGCCGCAAGGGCGACACGGACAGCGCCGCGCGCGAGCTGGATGCGACGATCCGATTCAACCCCGCGGAAAAAACCGCGCGATTGAAGCTCGCCGAGCTGTACGCAACCGATCGTCCGCCGCGCTGGACTGAAGTCGCTCGCGTTCTGCGTGAAGCGCGCAACGTGCCGCAACTCGCGAACGACGTCGATCTTCGTCATGCCGAAGCGGTGATGTGGCTGCAGCGAAAGGATCTCGAGCGGGCGCTGACGAGCATCCGCGAAGCGATCGCGCTGGCGCCGGACAACCTGAGCGTCTCGCGCACGTACTACGACATCCTGTTGGCTCAGCACGATTATCGAACGGTGCTGAATGATTCGGATCAGCTGCTGGCGAAGCAGAAGGATCTTTGGTGGGCGTATCAGGCTCGCGCGGTTGCATGGAAGGGTCTGGGCGAGCGCGACAAATCGCTGGCGGAATTCCAGCAGGCGCTGGCGCTGACGAACGCGGCCAAGGACGACAAGGACGGCCGCGCGATCGTGCGAACGATGGCCCACGAGCTGGGTCCGGATAAAGCGCTCCAGTTCGTGGAGCCGCTGGCGGTGAAAGATCCGCGCTGGCGTCTCGTCGCGGGTTATCTGTACATGCTCAAGCAGGACCGGACCAACGCGGTGCAGTCGATCGACAGCGTGTTAGCGGACTTCGACAAGCTGAACGATGCGGAGCAGGACATCGCGCTGGGTTATGCGTCGGTGATTTATCTGTCGTTGCAGCCGCCAGAAGTCGAGAAGGCGAAAAACGTTTACGAGCGCACGCTGGCGAAACATCCGGAAGATTATGTGACCAAGAATAATCTTGCGTGTTTGCTGCTCACGATGGAAGGTTCAAAGCCCGAAGAAGTATTGGATTACAGTCGCCAGGCGTATGAGCAGATGCAGAAGCTCGGCGTGATTCAACCGCTGATTATCGACACGTACGGCTGGGCGAGTGTGTTGAACGGTGAGGTGCCCAAAGGCATCGAATTGCTTCAGCAGGCGCTGGATCGACAAGTTTTTGAAGATGTCCTCTACCATTTAGGCGAGGCACATCTTAAACTGCAGCCTCCGAAGCCAAGGGAAGCAGAAAAGTACCTTCTGCGGGCTGAGGAACTCGCCGATAGGTTGGAGGGGACAGACCAACGCGTTGATCCCCCATTGAAACCGAAGATTGAGTCGGCGCTGGACGAAGCGCGCCGGCAGATTAAAAGCGGTCCGCAGGAGCCGACCCCTGCAACTCAGGCCGCGATGAGAAATTAGGTAAACCTTGCGGGTGACAGAAGCGCGATTTTCTTAGAAATAAGTGGGTAAATGGGAACGTTTTCATGCACATTGGCGCATCGGACTGTACAATCGCCGCGCCTGTCTTTGTCAGTGTCTTCCGGTAGGAGCGAGAAAATATGACCACCTTGCCGCAAACGACCAGCATTCGTTTGCCCCGGCCTAATCAGCCAGGGACGCTGGCCATGCCAACGCAGGTGGCCGGTGTACACCCGAGCCATGCTCAGCAGGGCTTCGGAATGACTGGGGGCGACGTCTGGCGCGTCCTCCGTGCGAATGCGTGGCTGATCATCATCACGTTGATCATCTCCATTGGTGCGGGGATCGCGCTCAACTTCTTCCTTGCGAAGAAGTTCCCCCGTTACACGGCCATCGGCTATGTGCAGATCCAGCCCATCCGCGGATACAACCCGATGCAGTCGGAGCAGCCCGAGCTCGACACGTCGGTCTTGAACATCGAAGGGCGCACGCAAGCGCAGCTGCTCAAGCACGATTCGCTCTTCACTCAGGTTCTCACGGATCCGTACAACCCGGTTCGCAACACTGTCTGGTTCCACCAGTTCATGGTGCAGGCCAAGCAGGCGGATGGAACGTACAAGGTTGTGCCGGATCTCACGGCCGCAAAGGAAGATCTTCAGGATAACTTCACGGTCGCGCCGATCGCCGACTCGAAGCTCATCCAGGTCGGCATGTCCTTCAGCGTGCCGAAGGACTGTGTCACGATCATGAAGGAGCTGGTCAATCGCCATCTCCACAACCAGAGCGAGATCAACGCCAGCAAGCAGAGCAACCGCACGTCGGACCTGACGCTGACGAGGCAGAAGCTCGAAGGCAAGATCACCAACCTCAAGCAGGACATGCGCGGGCAGTCGATGACGCTGACCAAAGACGGCGTCTCGGGAAATCCCGGCGAAGTCAGCCCGAAGGAAATGGATCTTCGCGCTTCGTCCGACAAGCAGTGGGATATCCGCACCAAGTATGAATTGCTGCAGGCGCAGTACGAAAACGTGAAGAAGCAGCTCGATCAAGGAATCGATCCGCCGGAACTCACGCAGGAAGTGAACAACGACCCGACGGTCCGCCAGCTGCGCGGGACGCTGAATGAACGGGAACTCGGCCTCGACGAACTCGCCGGCCAGGGCCTCGGTGATCAGAACCCGATTTACAAGAAGCAGCAAGCCGCCTGCGAAACCGCTCGCCGGCAGCTCGAACGTCAGATGGAAGAGGTCCGCGCGAATCTGCGCGTGAACTATCGCGATGGCCTCGCGGGCGAAGTTGCGTCGGCCAAAGCGCAGCTCGACACCATCACGCAGTACATCGACAAGCTGAAGGACGAGCTCGGCGAAGTGAATCTGGTCCGCATGGATTACCTGCGGAACAAGGACGAGCTGCAGTACGATCAGGAACAGCTCAAGGCGGTCACCGAGAAGCTGGACGAAATCGCTCAGTACAACAACCGTGCCGACTTGGCCGCGATTGACTGGGCGCAGATGCCGGAACAGCCGGACAGCCGCAGCTTCCCACGCATGCCGATCACGGTGGCCGTTACCGTCGCACTGGGCCTCGCGCTGAGTCTCGGCATCGCGTTCACTCGCGAGATCGTCGACACGACCGTCCGCTCGCCGCGCGACATCCAGCGCGTCGGTCAGATGAACCTGCTCGGCATGATCCCGCATGAGGACGACGATCCGGAAGTGAACGATATCCCGCTCCCGCTGGTTATCTTCCGCGCCCCGACGTCGATCATCGCGGAACAGTTCCGCCAGGTGCGGACGCGCATGCAGCACGCGGCGTCGCTCGACACCACGCGCAGCATTCTCGTCACGAGCCCCGGCCCGCAGGACGGCAAGACAACCGTCGCCTGCAACCTCGCGGCGGGTCTGGCGCTCAATGGCCGTCGGATCCTGCTCGTCGATGCCAACTTCCGTCGGCCGGAGCTGCACAAGCTCTTCACCGCCGGCAACGACATGGGCTTCAGCAACTGCCTCAGCGACATCGAGAACTTCGAGACGGCGGTTCACCAGACCGAAGTGCCGAACCTCGACATCATGACGACCGGTCCGCGGCCGACCAACCCGACCGAGCTCATGGAAAGCCAGCTGCTCATCGATTTCATCGAGCGGGCACTGGAAGAATACGATCACGTGATCTTCGACTCGGGTCCCATGCTGCTCGTCAGCGAAACGGTGGCGCTCGCGCCGCGCGTCGATGGCGTGATCAGCGTGGTCCGCGCCCGCAGCAACAGCCGCGGACTCCTCCAGCGCATGCGCGATCAGCTCCGCATGCTCAAGGCGGAACACCTCGGCGTGGTGCTCAACGGCGTCCGCTCACAGGGCGGCGGTTACTACGGTCGCAACATCAAGACCTACTACGAATACCAGGACACGCCGGCCCCGGTCGTCGCCAACAGTGCAACGCCCGATCCGACGACCGTCACGCCGTCCAACGAGGACGCGCAAGCGTAGCGGGCATCCATCGAAACGAAACCAACGACCGGGCAGCGTTCAAACGCTGCCCGGTTTTTTTGTGTGGAAATCTGATTCGATCTTTCGCTCGGCTTTATACTCCGCACACGGGATGCACTTCGGTAAAACCAGTTCGTCCGATCGTGTGACGCGCCGCTCTCAGACCCGGAGGCGCCATGACTGGATCGAGCGTTCTCACTCCCCCCGCGCATCAGTTCCCGCAGCGTTTCGTTTCATTCGAGCGATGGAACCCCGACCGCATCGGCGCGCTCGCGATGTATTGCAGCGACGGCCGGTGGGGCGACGCTTTCGACGACTTCTGTCACAACCACCTGCACATCCCGAGATACGATCGCTTCGCCGTGCCCGGCGGCCCGGCCTGCCTCGTCGAATCGAATTACGACGCGCACGAACCGTGGCGGCAGCTGTCGATGCTCGTCCGCGTGCATCAATTGCAGAAGATCGTGCTCGTCTCGCACTACGGATGTGCCCACTACGCCGAGCGGTTGAAACTCACCCCCGATGAATGCATCCCGGCTCAGGTCGAAGACCTGCACCACGCCGCGGTCGGCGTCCTCGAACGCTTCCCGCGAATGAACGTGCAAATGTATTTAGCGATGCGAAGAAACGACCGATTATCGTTTCACAGCGTGACGTAGGGGCGACGCTTGCGTTCGCCCTCGGGTTGGACGAAAGGGCGACGCAAGCGTCGCCCCTACAGGCGTGGCTGCATTACCGCTCGCGGACGTTCGCGCGCGCAAGCCATCCCCAGCCGTTGCTCGTCGCGGTGCGACCGTAGAGAAACGTCACTTTCACCGGCTGATTCAAATCCCCGCCCTTGTACATCGTCATTGTTTCCGTGATCGGCTGACCGTTCTCATCGAGCCCCTCGATAAACTTCTCGCCGTTCGGAATCGAATCCTTCGCAACGCCGCCGCGTATCACGTTCGGGCAGGCGAGCAGCAGATAGACATAATCCTTGTCCCCCGGATTTCGCCCGGCGTAGTGCTCGCCCATATTTCCGCTGCCTTCGGGGATCTCGCCGGACGAGCCCACGTGACGCAGGCCTTTTAGCTTTTCCCGACCCGCGGCGCAGTCGATCGTCATCGCCTCTTTCGATTCCTTCGGCTGTTTCGGATCGCGCGCCGGATCGGCATCCGGTTTCGGCGGATCGACGAGCGCGCTGCGCGCCACCCACCCCGACCCCGCCTTCGTCGCCCACGCCCACGCGAGGCTTTCTGTTCGACCACTGCCGCTCACGTCCATATCTTTCGCCACGCCGATGTTCAGCAGCACCGGCTCGGTCAGCGTGCCGATTTCGCGCCCGCTGCCGTCGTAGAGCGGCGTCGTATGCTTCAGCGCGAAATGCCGCAGCTGCCCCTTCGCATCGCGATAACGTCCCGGCAGATTTCCGACGTTGTAGCGGCTGGTCGCTTTCGGCAGCTTCGCCGGCTTCGTCGCGCTGGCGCCGTCACCGGCTCGTGCCGCCGCGACGCTCGCCAGAAGCAGTAAAACGAGTAGAGATCGTCGCTTCATGATGAACCTATTCTAGCCCCGTCGTTATACTGCCCCAATGCATTTCTGTTGGTCGCTCGCGATTGTCGTGCTCTGCCTGCCGGTGCTCGCGCAAACTCGTCCGTCGAACAAGAAGGTGATCGAATTCGGCTGGGATATGCCCGACACCGCATTCATGCGGCAGCACATCGCCGAGATGGAGAAACGTCCGTTCGACGGCTGCGTGTTTCGCGTGATGTACCGCAAGTCCGACGGCCGGATCGGCAGCTTGATGAGCGAAGCATGGGGCCGCGAAAAACTCACCGAAGCGCAACTCGCCCCCGCGATCGATGATCTGAAGCACACGCACTCCGATCGTCTCACCGACAATTTCCTGCGCCTCAACGTTCAGCCGGGCGACGTTGACTGGTTTGACGTTTTCTCCGCTGTCGTAAACAACGCGCGCCTCGCCGCGAAAGTCGCCCGTGAGGGCAATTGCGCCGGTATCCTCTTCGATACCGAAATGTACTCCGCCCAACTCTGGACCTACGCATCGCAGCGCGACGCGAAAACGAAGTCGTTCGATGCCTACGCCGCCCAGGTACGCACCCGCGGACGGGAGTTCATGACGGCGCTGCAAACGGAGTTTCCGAACATCAAGGTCTTCCTCACCTACGGCTATTCACTGCCGCTCGTGGAGGGTGCGAAGGATGCATCAAAGCTTCCACAGATCCATTACGGATTGCTCCCTGCGTTCCTCGACGGCATGCTCGACGTCGCCAATGACAAAACGAAAATCATCGACGGGTTCGAGATTTCCTACGGCTGGAAACAGGACAGCGAATTTGATGACGGAGTCAAAATGATGCGGAAGGGCGCACTGCCGCTCGTCGCGAATCCCGACAAGTACGCTCATTTTCTCTCGAGCGGGTTCGGTCTATGGCTCGATCGTGACTGGCAGAAGCTCGGATGGAACACGAAAGACGTTTCGAAGAACTATTTTCCGCCGGAGGTTTTCGAAAACAGTCTCCGAAGCGCATTACGACATTCGGACGAATACGTCTGGATTTACACCCAGAAAGTGCGGTGGTGGAACCTGCAAAACCTTCCGCCGGCCTATCTCAAAGCGATCGAAGACGCGAAACGCGAGTGATGGCGATTACGTCCGCTTCATGCTTGAGCTGCTTCGGTGGCACAGACATTCTTGTCTGTGATGCGTCGATGTAATCATCGACGCATATCGGCCGCCGATTACGGCGTCCGATCACCGACAGGAATGTCGGTGCCACCATTTCCTAGATCACTTCTCTTCCGCCTTCGATTGATCGAGCGCGTCCTGCGCCGAAACGATCGCCTGGCGGATGTCCGCCAAACGCGACACCCGAAATGGCGCCGTTCCGTAAACCACCAATCCCGACGGCGAAAGAATCTGCGTGGCGCTGATCGTCACCACGCGGCCGTTGCCCGTACGCAGATTGTCGATTTCCAGATCGCCCTTGGTGCGATAACTCGATTCGAAATCGCCCATGCGCGTCACCGCGTGGTCGGTCTTTGCGATCGAATCGATTGAATCGAGCAGCGACTTGAGGTCTTCCGAATCGACCATGGATGTCGCGCCGCGTCCGCGGTTCAGCGTCGTTACCTGCATCGCGACGCCGGTTTGCCGCGTGCCGCGCGACTCGTCCGCGATCTCGACCGCCGTCACGCGCAAGGTCGATCCGTCCTCGCCTTGCAGCGTAGCGATGTCGGTGTAGCCCTTCACCAGAAGCGCGCCTTTCGCCGCGGCGATCGCTTCGAGCTTCGTCGTCGGCTTCGGAATATTCGTCACGACGATCGGCATGTCGCTCGATTGCGCCGGCTCGTTTTGGCCGTGCGAGCGGATGCAAAGCAGACCGATGACCACGACGCCCGCCAAAACACCTGCCGCTTTTTTCATCGCGCACCTCGGTTTGGAATGAAGCAACCCGCGGAGCTGCGCTCCGCCGCTAACTAGAGAAACGAGCGCTCGTCTTCATTATTTAGCGGCGGAGCGCAGCTCCGCGGGTTCGTTTCCACGTAACGTACGACACCGATCTTACTTCCCGGTTGGGAAATGCTGCACAAATTCGAGCAGATCCGCGAAGTCCTGAGGTTTGAGGCCCACTTCGAGGCCCTCCGGCATCAGCGATTTCCGCTGGCTCGAGATCTTCTTGATCTTATCTCGCGGAATCGATGTCTCTTTCCCGTACGCCTCGCGCAGCGTGATGCTGGCCGGGGTATCGCTCGTCACAATGCCGAGAACATTTTCGCCGTCCTTCGTGTCGACCATGTAGGCGATGTAATTGGGCGCGACCTCGCGGTTGGGATCGAGAATGTTCGTGAGAATCTTCTCCGGCCCGCCGTTGCGAACGGTGACGAGATCCGGGCCGACGGCGTGGCCTTCGTTCCCCGCCCGGTGGCACGAGATGCATCGGGCCGCATAGATCGCATGCCCGCGCGTGAGATCGCCCTTGAGCGAAAGGGCGGCTTTCATCGCCTCGATCGCCGCCTCGCGCTGCGCCGCGGGGGCGACGAGAACTTCCGCGGCCAGTGCTTTGACCTTTGGGTCCGAACTATTCAGCAATCGAGCGACCTGTGCGACGCTCAAATCCGTCTGCGCGACCGTCTTTGATTTAATGCCATTCAACAACACCGCCGCACGTTCCGGCCGCTTCACAAGGATATCCGCGGTCGCGATTCGCACGCGCGGCGAAAGCTTCGGCCACGCTGAGATGAGCGCCGTGACGGTCTCGTCTCCTGCGACAGCATCAAGCGACTCGATCGCCGCGAGCTGGACAGATTCGAGGTCCTTGTTCTGAAGAACCGTAAGGAGCGGCGTAGACGCAAGCTTCGGCGGCGCGTATCGCAGCAACTTAATCGCTTCGACGCGCGCTGGACGCGGGGCATGGGTATCTGTCGCAAATTCCTGTGCCGACTCCAGTGCGACGGCCATGTCCTGCGGAAGGGGTTTCCCCGCCCGCATTGCGCCCGCGGAAAACGCATTTGCCATCGCGAAAGATGTCGCGGCATCGGGAGCCGTCCGAAATGCGGTTTGAAAGCGATCGAGGTCCTCGGCGCGTCCGCTTACACCCATCAACTCCGCAAGCTTCGCGTTGAACGAATTGCTTCGCAATTCCTTATCTGCCCAGAGCGAACTGAACAGCTGGCCGGCGCCGCTCGCGAGCGAGCTGAGGACGGCCGACTGAATCCACGTGTTGTCGATATCGCGACGGAGGACCCTCGCGAGCGCATCGATGCGCTTCGGGTCTTTCAACTCGCCGAGGCTGAACGCGAGCTGATAGCGAACGATCTGCGAGTCGTCGTTCGCCATCGAAAGCAGCTTGGTTTGAATCGCGGGCGATTCTGAACGTTCCGCGAGCTTGATCGCGTGGGCGCGGACGTGCTCATCGCGATCTCCGAGGGCACTCATCACCGTCTCATCGTCGAGCGATTCGAGTCCATCGAGCGCGTGAAGCGCATAAATCCTTCCGATCGGCGTCCCTGTCTCGAAAAGAAACTTCAAGAGCGGCACCGCTGATTTGTTCTGCCTTTCGAAGAGCAGTCGTGCGGCGGTGTCACGATCCCAGCCGTTGGGAGATTCGAGCAGTGCTACAAGCGAGGAGAGGTTTGCCCGGCTGAGGTTCATCAACGGGGGCTGTTTGAAACCATCAGGCACGAGCCGATAAATCCGGCCGCGGTCATTGCCACTGTTGAGGTCGAGGAACTTCTTGATGTTCGGCGGAATCGACCACGGATGCTCGATCACCTCGCGGTACATGTCGGCGATGTAGAGCGTCCCATCCGGGGCGTTGGCGAAATCGACGGGGCGGAACCATGTGTCGGTCGAAGCGCAGAACTCGCTCGTCTGCTCGTCGGCCGGTCGCTCCGCGACGAGGTCGATTCCGTTGCGTTTAATGCGCTTGTGATGGACGAGATTTCCCCCCGCGTCGCCGACGAACGCGTCGCCGACGTATTCGGGTGGGAATGCGTTTCCGCGGTAGATCGTGATGCCGGTGGCGCCGGTGAAATATCCCGCGGATCGTCCGCCGCCTTCCACCGGTCCGCCGACAAGCCCCGCGATGCGCCAGCGTGTGCGGATCACGCGCCACGGCTCTTCCGGGCTGATGCGAAACACCTCCGCGGCCGGTCCGTCCGCGGCGATGCTGATCCGTGGATCAGGAAGCGTGACATTCGGATTTCGCGCCGCGTAGCGCGCGTCGTACATGAACGTTTCGCAGTGACTGCTGTTGGTACAGGTGAAGAGCTGGCCGTATTGGTCGTAGCTCAAGCCATATTGCCCGCCGCCCGCTTCGGTCGTCATCGTCCAGTTGCGCGGATCGATCACGAAGCCTTTGTCCTTCACGTCGAGCGCCGTCCCCCGATTCTGCTCTGCGCGCACGACGCTCCCACCGTCGTGCCCCGAGCAACCGTGAATTCGATTGTCCATGCCCCAGATGAAGTTGTTGAACAAGCCCTGCACATTCAATTTCTCGTCGCTGCCGAAACCGGTGAAGACCGTCTTCACCTCGTCGGCCTTGCCGTCGCCGTTCGTGTCGCGCGCAAAAATAATGTCGGGGCACGCGCCGACGAGCACCCCGCCATTCACGCACATGACCGCCGTCGCCCAGGGAAGGTGATCGAGGAAGATCGTGGACTTGTCGAACTTGCCGTCGCCGTCGGTGTCTTCGAGCATGCAGATGCGCGAAAGCTTCTCGGCGCGACGCTCGGAATAATCGATCATCTCGACGACGAAGAGGCGACCGTTCTCGTCGAAGCTCATGCAGATCGGATCGACGACGAGCGGCTCGGCGGCGACGAGCTCGATGTGAAAACCGGGACGAACTTTGAAGGTCTTGACCGCGTCCGCCGGCTCGACGGGCTTCGTTCGCGGAAGGTCTTCGGCTTTGACTTCGGGCTCGGCGGCGTGGGCAGAGGACGCGACAAGGATCAGCAACGCGATCGCGATGAATCGATTCATGTTTGGAGTTTCTCGCTTGTTTCGATGAATATAGCGGCGGCTTTACGGAAGGAAACGGCAGATGGGTGAAGGCATGACGAGGCGTCAGGTGCTCGGTGCGGCGGTTGCGGGAGCTGCGACCCTGGTTTTATCCGCTAAGCCGCAAGCGGCGGAGGCGCCTGCAACTTCACAATCGACAACGAAACCGACGTGGGATGAGCAGATCATCGACATTCACCAGCACACGAATTACCACGGCCGATCGAACGCGGCGCTGCTGCATCACCAGAAGCGCATGGGCGTGACGCAGACGGTGTTGCTGCCGTCGGGTTCGAATGTGAACACGCAATCGACCTTGCTTGGGAAGGCGAACGGTTTGTACGCCGGCGCCGGGCCGATCGACACGTGCGTGCCGATCGCGCAGGCGCATCCGCACGTTTACTACTTCATGGCGAACGAAGTGCCGGATCTGCCCGGTGCGCGAAATACGATCGA
Source organism: Phycisphaerae bacterium (assembly GCA_025924315.1). Lineage (GTDB taxonomy): Bacteria > Planctomycetota > Phycisphaerae > Tepidisphaerales > Tepidisphaeraceae > JAICIO01. The sequence goes on along the minus strand of JAICIO010000035.1, from coordinate 25,347 downwards.
AAAGTGGCTGAAGAACGGGGCCGTCGGGATTGGCGAATCGAAGTTCAACGTGCCGTGCGATTCGCCTGAGATGCAATCGCTCTACGAACTCGCGGCCGAGTATCAGGTGCCGATCCTGATGCACTTTCAGTACGAGACGTTCAACACAGGCTTCGCGAACCTCGAAAAGATGCTGAAGAAGTTTCCCAAGACGCATTTCATCGGCCACGCGCAGATGATGTGGGCGAACATCGATAAAAACCCGCAGAACGTGATCCAGAATTACCCGAAGGGGAAAGTCGATCGCGGTGGGCTGACGGACAAATACCTCAGCGACTATCCCAACTTCCACGCCGACATGTCCGCGGGGTCGGGCCTGAACGCACTGATCCGCGACGAGGATCACGCGCGGTGGTTTATCGAGCGACATCAGGACCAGATGCTCTTCGGCAGCGACTGCGAAGACGTCGCGGGGGTGTCACCTCGCTGCACGGGGGCGAACATGATCACCGCGATTCAGCGCCTTGCGCCGAATAAGGAAGCCATGCGCAAGCTGCTCTACAAGAATGCGCAGAAGCTTTTGAAGCTGACGTGATCCCGGCTCTTCGTAGGGTCCGCTTCAGCGGACCGGTTATTTGCTTTTCGAACGGAGAATAACCGGTCGGCTGAAGCGGACCCTACAAGTCTGCTCGCGCAACGAGCACAGCCGGGGCGGCTGTGCCACACAAGCTTTGCGATGTTACGGGATCTGCAGTAGCTCGCGTTCCGTCCAGGGGCGGAGGCGGTTGCCGACTTCGGCTCGCACTTCGGTGACGGTTTTGGGGGCGACGGGCTCGGCGTCGTGGTCCCATTCTCTTCTCACATACGTGAGGGCGGCGGCGATTTCTTCGTCGCTTAGTTTGGCGAGCATCGGCATTTCGTAGCTGTACGTGCGGCCGTTGACGTTGATCGGTCCGCTCACGCCTTGGAGCACGATTCGGATGATTCGTTTTTCCGATCCGAGCGCCCACTCGGAATCGAGGAGCGGTGGGGCGAGGCCTTCCTGACCGAGGCCGGTCGCCTTGTGACACTGAATGCACGTCGCGCCGAAAACCTTTCGGCCGAGCTCGAAGCGCGATTTTTCTTCGACCGTCAGCGGACGTGGAGGCACCGGCGGAACGTACGCGGGATCGCCCGGCCAGTGGACGATTTCGAACGCTCGCGGCAATGTGCTGCTGAGCTGCTCGCCATACGTGCGCCGAAGCGCGAGCATCCCGAGCGGCGGGACGTCGAGCAGAACCGAATGCACGCGGCGGCCTTTCACGATGTTCGGGAACCCCGCGAGCATCGCGGTCTGCCGCCAGCCGGTGTGGCCTTGCTGCGCGGGGATGAGATCGAGCAGCTGCGCCATGTGCTTCGGATTCGCCTCGGCGATGATCGCAGTCGACAGCGCGGTCACCGCTTCTTTGCGGCCATCGCCGCGGTCGCTCCATTTTGGGTCCTGCACCAGGCGCTGAAGGAAATCGAACTCGCGGCCGCGAAGGCCGGTCATGATCGCTTCGCGGACGTATTTGCTGTCGGCGTGCTCGGTCATGATGCGGGCCATCATGGCGTCGGTCTCGGGCGTGCCGATGGGACTGATGGTCAGCGCGAATTGCAGGCGCACGGCCGGATCGGGGTCGCTGGCGAGCTTCAACACGTCCGGCAGAATTTCGGCGCGGCGCGCGAATGAGTACAGAATCGGCTCGCAGGTGCGGATCGCGGCGGCGCGAACTTTCCCATCCTTGTCTGCCAGAGCCATGTTAAGCGTTTGCGTGTTGAGTCGGCCGAAACCTTCCAGCGTCCACAGCGCGTGCAGTCGCGTGAGTGGATTGGGATTTTCCGCGAGGAGCTTTCGCAGGATAGGGACGGCCTTCGAATCGCCGCGCTCGATGAGGATTCGCTGGGCGGTGTCGCGCCACCAGCCGTTGGGATGCGAGAGGGCGTCGATGAGCTGTTGCGTCGTCGCCTTCGAAAGCTGCGGCTTCGGATAGAGCGTCGCGCCGTCGGGCACGATGCGGAAGATTCGGCCGGTGAGCAGATATTTCTGAAGCTCTCGCTGCAGATAATTCTGTGCGTTCCACGCGGTGAGGCTGAGGCGATGCTGGATCAGCCCGTGGTGCATGTCGACGACGTAGATCGCACCGTCCGGGCCGGTCTGCAGATTCACCGGGCGGAAGCGCTCATAGGTGGAAGCGATGAATTCCTGGTTTTTGTAAGCGTTCGTGGCCCACAGCCCCGCGTCTTGTTCGTGGATGATGCTGCGGCGAACGATGTTGGCGGAGGCTTCGCAGACGAACGCGTTGCCTTCGATTTCCTTCGACAATCCGCCGCGATAGATCATCGGCGAGCACGCCGCCGTGAACGCGCGCAGCGTGCCATCGGCGCGGAGGAAGTTCTCCATATACCCACGGTTTTCGGCGGTGTTGTGCGACGGCCAACAGGTTTGGTCGCGGTCAATCTGCTCGTTGACACTTGTAGCGCGAAAGTGGGAATTGCGATCACCGTAGATCGGTGGGAAGATGCTGCCGCGGAGGTAATCGCTGTTGGAATTGTGGAAGAGACGGCCGTAGTCGTCGTGGGTGATGCCCCATTGGCCGAGGACCGGCACGGTGTCGGTGATCCAGCGTCCATCCTGCCAGCGCAGGCGCTTGTCATAGGACGTGCTGTACATCCAGTTGTCGATGTTGTAGTCGAGCCCGTTGGCGATGTGCTCGACATTGTCGCTCATGCCGTAGTCGGTAAGGACGACGGTCTTCTCATCCATCACGCCGTCGCCGTTGGTGTCGCGGCAGAAGTAGAGGTTCGGCGGGACTGCGACGAGCACGCCATCGCGGACCGCACGAACCGTTCGCGGCATGACGAGCTTGTCCCAGAAGACGGTCGACTTATCCATGCGGCCATCGCCGTCGGTGTCTTCGAGGAGCGAAATGCGACAGACCGGTTGGTCTTCGCCTTGCCCCGGGATGTTGGGCATGTAGCCGCGCATTTCGACGACGTACATCCGGCCGTCGGGGTCCCAGGAGATCTGCACCGGATGCTGCACCATGGGCTCGGTCGCGACGACTTCCGCATGAAAGCCGGGTTGCAGGTGAAGGGTGGTGAGCTCGTCCTCCGCGGTGAGGAGTGGGACCGGCTGAGACGTCGGCGGCGGCGGCACGTCGCTCGGGCTCGGCGGAGAGATCTTCGCCATCTTCTTGAAGTTCGGGTTGGTCGCCGGCAGTGGCGCCGAAGGCTCAGTCGTGCTGAGCGCGAAGGCAAATGAAGGAATCGAGATCGCGAGTAGAAGCGTTGCGAGGATTCGGCAAATCGTCATGGCTTGTGGTAGAAAAGGCGCTCGGGATTCGGAGATCGATTTTCGGAGCATCATAATGCAGATTCCGCGGGCGTTTGCCACTTGTGTGACGGTGTTGGCGCTGAGCTTTTGGGTCCCGATAACACGGGCGGATTCGGGTGGCATTAAGCTGAAGATCGAAAACTTGCCTGCGGGATCGATTCCGACGCCGGTCAGTGTCTCGATTCAGGCACCGGATGGCGCCAAAACGGGCGAATTGATTTCTTCAACCAACGCTTTGCTCGCGATCCCGGTTCAAATTCAGCCGTCGTCCGAGGGCGCGACGGCGTACTGGCTGATGCCGGCAAATAAAAATCTGCCTTCGGAATATACGCTGACGTTCGATGCGCCCTCGTCGAAACCTGCGGCGGATGCGTTCAGGTTTATCGACGGCGATGGCTTCCGCGATTTGGTATACGGCGATCACAAGATCACCCGCGGCATGATTAAGTGGGATCCAAAGGATCGCGCGAACACGTTCAAGCCTTTCACGCATGTTTACGCGTTCAATGGCGACGGGTTTATCACAAAGGGCCCCGGCGGGCTGTACACGCATCACCGCGGGATTTTCTTTGGGTTCAAGACACAGTACGGCGACTTCTGGCACTGCCCGGATGTGCATCAGGAGCATGAGAAGTATCTCACCGATCAGGAATTCACCGGCCCGGTCGTTGCGCGCGAGGTGGCGACGAATATTTGGGTCGGCAAAGACAACAAGCCGGTCGTGCGCGACACACGCGATGTAAAGACGTGGCGCATCACCGCGGATCAACTCGTGATCGATTACGACATCACCGTTGAGAGCCTCAAAGGCGAAATCAACCTCGGCGGCGATCCGCATCATGCGGGGTTTCATTTCCGGGCGGACAATGAAGTCGCGGGTGCGGATCAGAAGGCGGGCTCGACGGGAACCGCGAAGTATGTTCGACCGCCGCAGGCGACCTCGCGGCCGAATGATTTCTGGGACAACGAGAACTGGGTCGCCTCGCTATTCACGGTAAGGAAGCAGCCGTACGTCGTCGTGCATATGGATGACTCGACCAATCCGCGGCCGATTGTGTACTCGACGCGGTCGTACGGGCGCTTCGGATCGTTCTTCACCGGCATGGTCGATGAGGGCAAGCCGCTGCATTTGAAGTACCGGTTGATCGTGATGGACGGTGCGAAGGGATTTGATTCGCCCGATCATTACGCGGCGATGTATCACGATTTCGTCTCACCGGTGAAGGTGACGGTCGAAGAGAAATGACGCTGAGGTGACACGGGCTTCGAGCCCGTGCGGGGCGCGCACGGGCTGGAAGCCCGTGTCACATCGTCACGATGGAGTTTGTGAATGTCACAACTGACAACAGACGATCCACTGCCGCTGGCGCACGAAACGTCGCGTGTGCCCTCAACCGGCAAATGGCTCGTCCTCGCGGCGGCGTTTCTCGGGTGGATGTTCGACGGGCTGGAGATGGGGATTTTTCCGCAGATCGCGCGCTCAGCGCTGGGCAAACTGCTCGCGGGGCATGCGGACGAGAACACGATTAAGTGGTGGCATCAGGTTATTGATGCGAGCTTCCTCTTTGGCGCGGCGGCGGGGGGATTGGTCTTCGGGTGGCTTGGCGACCGCATCGGCCGCGTTCGGGCGATGGCGTTTTCGATTCTCGTTTACTCGGGATTCACGGGATTGCTTTATTTCGTGACTTCGCCGCTTCAGATCGCGGGACTCCGTTTCATCGCAGCGATCGGCATGGGCGGAGAGTGGGCGCTTGGCGTGGCATTGGTGATGGAGGTGTGGGAAGCGAAGCGCCGTCCATTGCTGGCGGGGTTGATTGGCGCGGCCGCCAACGTGGGGTTCGTGATCATCGGCCTGATCGGCGCGGTAATTAAAGTGAACGAAACGAACTGGCGCATCTTCGCGATTATTGGCGCCGTGCCGGCGCTGCTGACGTTCGTCATTCGAATGTTCGTTCCGGAATCGCACAAATGGCAGGAGACGCAGAAGCGATCGCCGACGCGTCCGCTGACGGAGCTCGTGCAGGATCGCCCGCTCTTCAAAGCAACGTTGCTGGCGATTGTATTTGCTTCGATTGCACTACTTGGGACATGGGGCGCAGTGCAGAAGATCCCATCGTGGGTCGGGGCGCTGCCAGGGCATGGGGATTCGTCGCAGGGCAACGTACAGATGGCGCTGGGGCTCGGCGCGATCATTGGTTGCATGATCGCGCCGTACCTCGCGGCGATATTCAATCGGCGAATCGCGTATTTTCTCCTGTCGCTTGGGTCGCTGATCGGGTGCGAATGGTTGTTCACCCGTTTTCACGAGTACAACAACGGGTTCCTCGCGCTCTCGTTCTTTGTGGGCGCCATCACCGCGGCGGTGTATGGGTGGCTGCCCCTGTATTTGCCCGAATTGTTCCCCACGCGCGTGCGGGCGACGGCGCAGGGAATCGCGTTCAACTTCGGTCGCATCCTCGCGGGGGTTGGGGCACTGTCCGGCGGGCTCCTGGGGAGTGACTACGCGAAGATGGGCGCGTATGTCTCGCTCATTTATATACTTGGGCTCATCCTGATCTGGTTCGCCCCGGAGACGAAGGGGCGGCCGCTGCCGGATTAGCTCAAACGATCCCCGCCAATGACGTCTTTCCGGAATATTGTCGGGACCTTAACTATTAAAAACGATCAGAGTCGTTTATTCTGATGACTGCGGGTCCCATCGGTTGTTCCGCGCTCGTTCTCGGCCGTTTCAGGGGTTACAAGCTCATGCGATTACGAAAAGCGTTCACGCTGGTCGAACTCCTCGTCGTTATAGGCATCATCGCCGTCCTCGTTGCCATATTACTTCCGGCGCTTCAGGCGGCGCGCGAACAGGCCGTCAGTGTTCAATGCCTCTCGAATCTTCGCTCAATTGGACAAGCCGTTTACATCTATGCGAACGCGAACAAAGGCATGATCCCGCCGTCGAGCATCGAAGACGTGCAGCAGATCGTGCAAGGCGTCAACCCGCAGATGACGGGCTCGACCGCAACAGCGCGCACTATCGCGGGGCCGTATCCGAACATGCGGTACCAGTTCGATCGCATCCTGAATCCCGGCCGTTCGCCGTGGGTCAGCGGAACCTACAGCCCCGGCAACATGCTGCTCTTTTATTGCCCGGCGAACTATTTGTGGGATGCCGACGCACACAACACGACTAGCAGCCACTGGCCGGAAGACTTCATGAAGTCCGGCTACACGAAGTACTGGTATCTCGGCAACCCGAATCCGTGGTTCCCACTCTATCATTACAGGGGCACCTTCCCAGTCATGAATAACTCCCAGGCGGGTATCGCCGGTTCAGTCGATTGGCGTTGGTGGGACCGCAATCACAGTGGCGACAATCGCGACGATTACATGGTCAAACTTGGTGACAAGAATGTTTCGAACATCGTGATCATGACCGACCAATCGCGGCAGGGCACCAGTGGCAACACGACGGCGTTCGGCTTCACATTCATTCATGGTAAGAACAACAAGAGCCGTCTCGTGGGGTGGAAGAACAACCTTTACGGTGATGGCCATGCCGGATCGGTTCGAGCGCATGCGACTTCGTTCAACACGGATGGAACGGTTTACACGAATGCGAGTCCGAGCGTGGATGAGCTTCAGCCCGGGTATGGCCCGGTGAACAGCGGCGGCTCGGGGGAGATGCTGTGGTAGATCGATAATCGATGGCCGACGGGAGGACTCATGTCTCTGTCTCGACGCGCGTTCACGTTGGTCGAACTCCTGGTCGTTATCGCGATTATCGCAATTCTGATCGCGATCCTTCTCCCGGCGCTGCAGCGTGCCCGCGAGCATGCGTACGACATTCAATGCAAGAGCAACTTGCGCTCGTGCGGCCAGATCCTGATGATCTACTCCAACAACAACAAGGGCATGCTTCCGCCGATGTCGTTGCAGAGCCCGGAAACGCTCACGCAGGGCGGCACCATCGGCAGCCCGGACGGCCCGGTAAACGTCGGCGGAGTGCCGCTCGCTTATCCCAATGTGAAAGAAGCGCTGGCGCGAATCGTGGTTCCCGGCGCCGATCCGAACGCGGCGAATTTCTCCGCCGAGGCGCTGGAAATCTTCTATTGCCCGTCCAATTTCTTCTGGGACAACGACATCGCCGGCACCTCGCCACCGGCGCCGGGCGGCACACTAAGCCATTGGCCCGCGGATTTCATGCTCGCGCGCGGGCGCATCAAGTATTGGTACGTCGCAAATCCCGACCCGTGGTATCCCGCTTATCACTACACCGGCACGTTCGGGAGTTCCGCGAGCGGATACAACTTGCCGGCGTCGGCGCTCGCCGCCGCGCCTGGCACAGCCAAATTCGACTGGCGGTACTGGGATGCCAACCAGAGTGGCGACAATCGCGACGATTACATCATCAAGTACAGTGAAAAAGGCGCCGCCAACAAAGTCATCATGACCGATCAAAGCCGCCAGGCGAGCTTCGCCGCGAGCGCCGTCGGGTTCCAGTTCATTCACGGCTTCGTCCGCGGAAAGAAACTGAGCGGGTGGAAGAACAATCTCTACGGCGACGGCCACGTCGATCTCCGCCGCGCGACACGGACGTCCTTTGATAGTGAAGGGATCCATTTCACAAATCCCAATCCGTCCCCCGATGAAGTTCAGCCGCGGTGGGGCAACGCGACGTCGTATCAGATGTGGTGACACGGAAACCTGCGTGTAGCCGGCGAGCTTGCTCGCCGTTGCCTTTCCAACCAAAAGAAAACGGCGAGCAAGCTCGCCGGCTACACGAAGCACAGCGCCGGTTGCTCAAGCGCCTGGAATAATCAGCACTTTTTTCGCGATCAGGATTGCGACTAAAGCCTTCGCGGCTACAAAGGTTCGTGCATGCAGCTGGGCTGGCTTGATACCTCCATCTTTCTGCTGTACCTCGTGGCCGTCCTCGGCATCGGTCTGTTTGCCGCGCGTCGTGGCAAGCAAACCAAGCGCGATTACTTCCTCGCCGGCGATAAGCTCCCGTGGTGGATGGTCGGCGGATCGATCGTCGCCGCGAATATCTCCAGTCATCACCTGATCGGCTCAATGGGCGTCGCGTACAACCGCGGATTCGTCGCGATGGTGACCGAGTGGGGCGCGATTCTCGTCGGCTTCAACGCGCTGCTCTGGATCTTCCTGCCGTTTTATTTGCGCAACGGATTTTATACCGTCCCGGAGTTTCTCTACCGGCGTTTCGGATCGAGCGTGCGCGCAACGTACGCGGCGCTGATCCTGCTCACATACCTTCTCGTCGAGATTGGCGCGGTGCTCTATATGGGGGCGCTTGCCATCAATTCGTTGCTGGGGATTCGGCTTTCGTACAGCATTATCGCGCTCGCCGCGTTCACGGGGATTTACACGATCCTTGGCGGACTGCGCGCCGTCGTCTGGACAGAGATGCTTCAACTGGTGGTGCTCCTGATGGGCGGGATCGCGCTCTCGGTCGCGACGATTCATGCGGTTGGCGGAATAGAACCAGCGCTGCACGCCTCGCAGGGCCCCGGTGGATGGCATCTGCTTTTGCCCGCGAGCGATCCTGACTTTCCGTGGACGATGTACCTCGGCGGAACGCTCTGCATCAGCACGTTCTACTGCGCCGCCAACCAGTTCATCGTGCAGCGTGCGCTCGCGGCCAAGAACGAATGGCACGCGCGCATGGGGGTCGTCTTCACCGATTATCTGAAGTTCCTTCTCCCTATCATCATCATTGTGCCGGGCCTGGTCGCGCCGGCGCTCTTTCCCAAGCTCGAGCGCGCGGACCTCGTGTTTCCCACGCTCGTGGAGAAGCTGCTTCCCGCCGGCCTCGTCGGGTTGGTGATGGCAGGCCTCATCGCCGCCGTCATGGGGCATATGTCCGGCGCGGTGAATTCCGTCACCACGATTGCGACGATCGATTTCTATATCCCGTGGCGACGATGGCGCGCCCTTGAGCGACAACGCGCACAGCCGGTGAGGATCGGCGCCGGCGGATCGTCCGATGATTCTGCGGTCACCGTCGGCGACGGCTCCGACGACACCACCGACCGCCAAGCCGTTTTCTTCGGCCGAGTCTTCGGAATCCTCGCGATCATCGTCGGCGTGATCTGCGCCGAATTGCTCACGCGTCACTCGAAGAAACCGATCTTCCTCTATCTCCTCGACGCCTACGGTTATTTCACGCCCGGCATCGCGACGATGTTTCTTGTCGGCATCCTGTGGAAACGCACGACGACAGCTGGCGCATTGGCCGCGGGAATCTTGACGATTCCGCTCTCGGTTGCGCTTCAGAAACTCGTTCCGAAGCTGGCTTTTCAAAATCGCACCGGCATCGTTTTCTGGACCTGCATCGTCGTCTGCGTTGCCGTCAGTCTTCTCACAGCGCCGAAGCCCGACGACGAGCTCAAGGGCCTGATTTGGACAAAAGACAGCCTCCGACTTCCGCCCGAGCAGCGGGCAAAGTATCGTGGACTCCGTCGGCCGTTCATCTGGTGGGCGATCATCACCGCAATTGTCATCTTCTTCTACATTCGATTCGCATGAACACATTCACTTCGATCGTCGCCGCTTTGCTGGTCAGTTTCCTCGCGACCAATGTCGTTGCGCAGACGACGCAGGAGCTGCGCAACCAGGCGCTGGCGGAAACGCTCAAGCCGATCCGCCCCGGGGTGCCCGGAAAGTCGCCATTCTGGAACCAGGCGTCGCGGCAGTTCATCTGGGTGCCGGCGTTTGATTTCAAAACCGTCGACGGCGCTGCCACGTACATCTTCACGATCAGCACCGCCACGGGCGGGATGCTCGACTTCGAATCGCACGACCCGCACGCGTCGCTCGCGCCGGTGTGGAACCGCCTGCCGGTCGGCACAACGACGGTTAAGGTCGAAGCGATCAACAAAGAAGGTGAGTCGCTCGGAACCGCCAGCGAACGAACCTTCCATCGCGCCGCACCGTTTCGCGGGCCGTACGCAGCTCCTGTTGTCCCGTACAGTGAAAGCGCCGCGATCGCGCTGAAGGGCGCGATGGGCGAATCCTTCGTGCAGAACTGGCGAACGACCGGCAAGCCGGATCCAACATATCCGCTCTATCGGTATGCTTCGAAAATCACGGGCGCGCTAATCAGCGGATGCGCGATGTACGCGATGCAGGATCCGAAACCCGCGGACGCGGATCAGGCCATCGCGATCGGTCGCGCCGCCGCGGATTTCACCCTCAGTATCTCCAGCAAAGAGGGCACCCCGCTCGAATACTTTCCGCCGACGTATCACGGCGCCAAACCCACCACGCGCGAAAACGACGATTGGACGATGCTCATCTCGCCGTCCGAGGTCTGCCAGGGATATCTCGATCTCTACGACGTCACGCACGACGAGAAGTATCAGGACGCCGCGAAGCGCATCGTGAAAACCTACGCGAAGCTCCAGCTTCCCGATGGCTCGTGGTATCTCAAAGTCGATAACACGACGAACAAGCCGTTCGCGCCGATCGAGATGGTTCCGTCGGTGGTCATTCAGTTCCTCGATCGCATGGTCACGCAGTATCATTTCGATGATGCGCAAGCGCCGCTCGACAAGGCGGTGAAGTTCATGATGGACGGCCCGGTGAAAACGTTCGACTGGAACGCGCAATTCGACGACGGCAAGCTCCGCGGGCCGTACGAAAACCTTTCGAAACATGAGGCGTGTCTCTTCGCCGGTTACCTGTTCGATCACGGCCAGAAAGACCTCGCGACGGAGATCCTCAATTTCGCGGAGGATCAATTCGTCGTCTGGGAACAACCGCCCGCGTCGAGCGCGAAATTCATGCCGCTGAACGAATGGTTCACGCCGTGCTCGTGCGAACAATTCGCGATGTTCGAGCCGATCTCCGGCAGCTCGGCCTTCATGATCGTCGCGTACATGCACGCGTACGAAGCGACGCACAAGCCGCTTTACCTCGCGAAGGCCGAATCGCTCGCGAATGAGTTGACGATCGCCCAAAAGCAATACGACGGCCGTTACCCGACGCGGATGTATAAAACGAAGGATCGCACGTACTGGATAAATAGCACCGTGAACACGGCACGAGCGATGCAGCTGCTCGCGTCGGTGGAGAAAGGGAAATAAAAAGCTGTCGCGAAGACGCGAAGATTCCGCGAAGCCCGCGAAGAATAAAAGTTGAGGCATTACTTCGTGGCCTTCGCGCGCTCTTCGCGCCTTCGCGACAATCTTCTCACTTGAACCACTATGAAGATCACCAAGATCGAACCCCTCGTCTGTCACGCGCGGATGCGCAACTGGATTTTCGTCAAGGTCCACACCGACCAACCCGGCCTTTACGGCTGGGGCGAGGCGACGCTTGAGTGGCACACCCGCGGAGTCGTCGGCGCGATCGAAGATCTCGCGCAATTGCTCATCGGCGAAGATCCCACGCGCGTCGAGCATCTCTGGCAGATGATGTATCGCCAACATTTCTGGCACGGCAACGGCATCGTGCGCGGCACCGCCATCAGCGGAATCGACATCGCGCTGTGGGACATCGTCGGCAAAGTGCGCGGCGTGCCGTGTCACAAGCTCTGGGGCGGGCCGGTGCGCGATTACATCCGCCTCTACTCGCACCTCGGCGGCGGGAAGATGGAAGACATGTACTGCTGCGACCCCGCCGACGCGAAACGCTTCGGCGATCTCGCGCACAAGGCCGTCGAGGAAGGCTTCACCGCCTTCAAATGCATGGCCGTCCCCGAAACCGCGCCGCTCGAAGGCCTGCAACCGATCCGCTACGCCGAAGCCTGCGTGAAGGCCATGCGCGACGCTGTCGGGGATTCGATCGATATCATGGTCGATTGCCACGCGCGCCCTTCACCGCGGATGGGCTTGCTCTTCGCGAAAGCGCTCGAGCCCTACAATTTGTATTGGTTCGAGGAACCGTGCTGGCCGGAAACGATGGAAGACATCGCGCTGATTCAACGCTCGGTGAAAACGCCGATCGCGACGGGCGAGCGCCTCGTCGGCACGTGGGGATTTCGCGAGTTGTTCGAGCGCCGCGCCGCCAGCGTCATTCAACCGGATATCACCCACTGCGGCGGCCTGAGCGAAGCCCGCAAGATCGCCGCGATGGCGGAGGCCTATCGCGTCGCGGTTGCGCCGCACAATCCGCAGGGGCCGGTCAGCACCGCCGCGTCGCTCGAGCTCGGCTTCGCCACGCCGAGCTACGTCATCTGCGAGACGGTTCACTCCGATGTCCCATGGCGGGCGGATGTGGTGAAGGAAGGTTTCACCGTTGATACGAAAGGCCGCACTGTGCGACCCAATACGCGCCCGGGGCTCGGGATTGAGATCAACGAAGACGAAGTGCGCAAGCATCCGTTTCAGCAGGAGACGCTGCAGCGCGTTTTCTACAAGGATGGCAGCGTCGGCGACTGGTAATCGTTTAGCGGTGGCCCGCAGGGCCAGCCTCTCATGCCCACAGTCGACATCCGCATCTTCGAATTCCGCGACGAACCGCAGGTCGTCCAACTCTGGCACGACTGCAATCTCACCATCCCCGCGAACGATCCGCACAAGGACATCGCCCTCAAGCTCGCATGGCAACCAAACCTCTTTTTCGTCGCCGCGATTGATGGGAAAATCATCGGCACGGTAATGGTCGGCTACGAAGGCCACCGCGGATGGGTCAACTATCTCGCGGTGGCGTCGGAGCATCGAAAGCATGGCGTGGGAAAGGCGTTGATGCAGCGCGCCGAGATGGAACTGAAACGGCTTGGCTGTCCGAAGGTAAATCTTCAGGTGAGAGCGACGAACCCGGCGGTCGTGAAGTTTTACAAGAAGATCGGCTATGACGTGGAAGAGCGCGTCAACATGGGAAAACGGTTGAAGTGACTGCATGAGCAAAACGCTTCACAATCAAGTTGCGATCATCAGCGGCGGGCTGGGCGACATCGGCCGCGCTGTTGCGCTGGAGCTTGCGCGCCGCGGGGCGTTTGTTGCGATCAGCGATGTTCGGCCGTCCTCACATGCGAATGAGTTTCTCGAGGCGATACGCAGCCTCGGCGTTCGCGCGCGCTACGACAATGTCGATGTCTCCAGCGCTACCGAAGTCGCGACCTGGATTCGCAACATTGAATCCGAATTCGGCGTCCCCACGCTCATCATTCCCAACGCCGCGATCGTCACGCTCAAAGGCGTTCGCAGTGTTACGCCAGAAGAATGGTTGCGCGAGTTGTCGATCAATCTCACCGGCGCCTTCCACATGGCCCAGAGCGCGGCGATGCGACTGCTCGATGCGAAGAAGCCGGGGCGGATCGTGTTCATCGGTTCCTGGGCCGCGCACGCGCCGCATCCGAACATCACAACCTATTGCGTTGCGAAAGCCGGCCTGCGAATGCTCTGCAAATGCATGGCCCTCGATCTCGCGCCGGCCGGGATTCTCGTGAACGAAGTGGCGCCGGGTTATGTGAACGCGGGCCTGAGCGCCCAGCTCTGGGCGAAGACGCCCGGCTCGCGCGAAAAGGCGGCCGAGCGCGTGCCGACGCGCGAGCTCATCGAGCCGCACGAAGTCGCGTTGGAAGTCGCGCATCTCTGCGAACCCGAAAATCGCCACACCACCGGCAGCGTCATCCTCATGGACGGCGGACTTTCCCTCGTCACCCCCGCGAACAAATGAGCGATCCGCTGACCATCACGACCTCCTCGTTTCGCGGGTTGATCGGCGTGTCACGCGTTGATGTCACCCCGCCGATCGGCATCTATGCGAGAAGTTGGGGCGCCGCCAGGCACGACGTCGCGGAAGGGATTCACAAGCCGCTCTATCTCACCTGCATCACTTTCGCGACGGAGGATCGTCCGCACGATCGGCTCGTTCTCATGGGCCTCGATCTGATGACGTGGCGGACGAAAGAGGACGAGCGATCGGTTCGCGACGCGGTGTTGAAACACGTCGGCGATGAATCGCGCGTGATGGTTTGCCTCACCCACAATCACGCCGCTCCGAGCGCCCGCCGCGATGATGCAAGCAAGCCGGGTGGCCATCTCATTGAGCCATACTTCCAGCTGCTAAGCGAGTCGGCCGAGCGCGCGTATCACGAGGCGATCAACAGTTCGCGTCTCGCGACGTTGACGTGGCATTACGGGAAGTGCGATCTCGCGAAAAATCGCGATCTCCCGGAGTCCGGTGGGAAGCGGATCATCTGCGGTTTCAATCCGTCCGATGTCGCGGACGACACGCTGCTCGTCGGCCGCATCACGTCGAGCACGGATCGGATTCTCGCGACGATCGTCAACTATGCGTGTCATCCGACGACGCTCGCGTGGGAGAACAATTTGATTTCGCCGGACTATGTCGGCGCGATGCGCGATCTCGTCGTCTCGCACACGCAGGCGCCGGTGCTATTTCTCCAGGGCGCCTCCGGGGAGCTCGCGCCCGCCGAGCAATACACGGGCGATACGAGCATCGCGGATCGGCACGGCCGGCGGCTCGGCTTCGCGGTGATGAGTGCGCTGGAAGCGATGCTGAAAGCCGGGCAAGAAGTGCGGTATTCCGGCGTTGTAGAGTCGGGCGCGCCGCTGGCGGTGTGGAAAGCCGCGGACATCGAGCCGAGCCGCGCGCTCGCCGCGAAGCAGGTGACGGTCGGTCTGCCGCTGAAATCGCTTCCGTCGCTGGCGGAGGTCGAAGCACAGTGGCAGCGCGAGACGGATCCGGTGCTGAAAGAGCGGTTGTGGCGAAAGCGTGCGGTTCGTCGGACGGTTGGTGACGGCACGAGCTCGCCAATGCCGGTATGGGCGTGGCGGATTGGGGATGCGCTGCTCGTTGGCCATCCGAACGAAGCGTATTCGGAATTGCAGATCGATTTGCGCGCCGCGTTCGCGCCACGACACGTCGCGGTGATGAATTTGGTGAACGGATCGGCCGGTTATCTTCCGCCGGCGGAGTTGTACGACCGCGATATCTATCAGGTGTGGCAATCTCCGTTCGATCGCGGGGCGCTGGAGAAGTTGATTGATTCGGCGCGTGACGCGATGAAATCGATGTTGCCATAACGGGAAACAAATGCTCAAGAGACATTCCATTGCGGTGGTGCTATTTGCTTCGACCTTCGTGACGGCGACCGCGCAGACGAAGCCAACGACGCGTCCGCGGCCGAATGCGCTGCCCGCGGGAACAACGGTTCTTCGCGATGTGCCGTACGTGAAAGGCGGCGGGAAGTCACAATCGATGGACATTGCGATCCCACCAAATCCAACCAAACCCTTGCCGCTGATCATCTGCGTCCACGGCGGCGGGTGGCAGGCGGGCGACAAGGCGCCGAATCCGGGCGTTGGGTTCGTGCGGTTCGGTTACGTCGTCGCGAGTATCAATTATCGTCTGACGCAGGAAGCGATCTGGCCGGCGCAGATTTACGATTGCAAGGCGGCCGTTCGGTTTCTTCGCGCGCACGCGGAGGAGTACCACATCGATCCCGATCGCATTGGTGCGTGGGGCGCGTCCGCGGGTGGGCATCTCGTGGCGCTGCTGGGAACGAGCGGTGACGTGAAGGAACTCGAGGGCGACGAGGGCAATCCGGAGTTTTCGAGTCGCGTGCAATGCGTCGTGGATCTCTTTGGGCCGACCGATTTGACGAAGATTCACGACGAGCACGTCGCGGGCGATGCGCTGACGCATCTATTTGGCGGGCCGCTGAGCGAGCATCTCGATCAGGCGAAGCAGGCGAGCCCGGTGACGTATGTGACGAAGGACGATGCGCCCTGCCTGATCATGCAGGGCACGAAAGATCCGCTGGTGAATCCAAAGCAGAGTGAGTATCTGGATGAGGCGCTGAAGAAGGCGGGCGTGGAATCACACCTGGAGCTCATCGAGGGCGCCGGTCACGGTGGGCCTCAATTCGGCACGCCGAAGAATCTGATGATGATCTTCGAGTTCTTCAACCAGCATCTCAAAGCCGCGACGACGCAACCGGCTTCCAAGGCAACAAAATAAGATTGTCCACGAAGGACACGAAGGAGCACGAAGAAAAGCAATTCATTTGTGTCCCTTCGCGCCCTTCGTGGACAATCTCCTTGTTTTACTTGGGCAATAGCGCGAGGACGGACTTGCTTGGGCGCGGGATGACGTGGGCGGCGATGAGTTTGCCTAAGCCCAGTTGCTCGAGGCGTTCTTTGCCGGCGTTCACGGCGGCTTTGACGGCGGCGACGTCCCCTTTGATCAGGACCGTGATGTACCCGCCGCCGAGCTTTTCGCGGGCGAGCACGTCGACATTCGCAGCCTTGCAGGCGGTGTCGATCGCTTCGATGACGGCGGTGAATCCCTGGGTTTCGATCATGCCGATTGCAAAAGGGGCTTCTTCGCTCATGTTGATTTCTTTCAGTGTTTGCCAGTTCGGCGTGTGAACGACGTCTTGTTCGATCAGCGGGCTGAATTCGGGTTTGGCGAGCGCCGCGAACTCGGCGCCGGCCGTCGGAGCGCGGAGGGCATCGGAGACGATACGCGTGTGCATCTGATCGGCGATCGAGCGGGCCGCCGCGAGCGCGGCATCGACGTCCGCGGTGTCTCCGGAAAACTTCAGCAGCACTCCGCCGAGATCGTTGATCTCCGCCTGCAGCAACTCGATATTGCCGGCCTTCTCCATCGCATCGAGCGCCGCGAGGCTCGCCGCGAAGCTGTTCAGCTCAACCAGCCCAATTGCGGGATAGGCGCGAACCGTCAAATCACACCCCGCTCGCGGAGCTTGCTCATCACTTCCTGTGCGATCTGCGCGACCTTGTCGCGCTCGAGATCGCCGCTGCGCGTTACGCAGCCTTCGAGCGGCGCATCGACCACACCAAAGTCGGCGAGGATGCATTGCAATACACGCTGCAGGGCAACGCGATCGACCGATTGCGCTTCAGAGAGTGGCTGACGACCTTTCCCGAATTCGAATCCGCGCAGTTCGACCGCCGCGCGAAACCCTTCGGGAAAATCGGCCGAGTAAAGCATCGTGTCGAACAGCTCGATCAAGCGGAGCTGAATCTCCATCGCCGCGTCCTGCTGTTTGCCTTGATAAAGATCCCACATGCGCCGCATGAGCTCCGGCACGACGCCGCTGGTCGCGTTTGTTCCGCCGTCGGCTCCCATCAGCATCATCGGGATCAGCACGACATCCCAACCCGTGAGGAACACAAAGTCGGGGCGATTCGGGCGGATCGTGTTCACCATTCGCCCCATGAACGCGACGTCGCCGGAGGAATCCTTGATGCCGATCACGCGATCAAATTCGCTGAGCCTTCGGAGCGTCGGAATATCGATGGGGCTGGCGAACATCGGGATGTTGTACAGCGTCACATCGATCGGGCTGTTCGTCGCGATTTCGCGAAAGTAGGCGTACACGCTGTCGGGGCTGAGCTTGTAATAGAACGGCGAAACGATCGCGACGGCGCGAGCCCCGTATTCGTGATACAGCTCACAGGCTTTGATCGTCTCGCGCGTATTGGCCTCGGCCGCGCCCGCAAGAATCGGCACGCGTCCTTTAGTCTGCTCGCAGACAATTTTGATAATTCGCTTGCGCTCATCCGGCGTGAAGCGCGTGAATTCTCCTGTAGAACCGTTGGGATAAAGCCCATGCACCCCGCGATCGATCAACCAATCGACGTAGCGGCGCAATTCGCCTTCGTTGATCTCGCCGCGAGGATCGAGCGGCACGATGTTCGGCGTGAAAATACCACTGAGCGGTTTCGTCATGAAAGCTGCTGTTTAACCACAGATGAACACAGATGAACACGGATCGATTGCCGGTTCGGATCTGATCCGTGTTCATCTGTGTTCATCTGTGGTTCCTATGCTACAGAAAAGCATTCGTTGGTTCGAGCGTTCGGCTTCCTTGACACATGTTTGGCTCGTTTCGATACTTCGGACCTTCGCTGTGAGGAGCTGGCTGTGAAATTCCGGGCTACTGCGGTTGTTTTGGCAATTCTGGCCACTGGCTGTGCGACGTCGAAAGACCCCGCGCCGGCGCCGCTTGCGCCCAGCGCTGCGCCGCCGATCCAGCCCCAGGCCGAGGCGCCAAAACCTGTAGCTTCCATCGCGGATAGTCAGCCGATCGCGCGCATCAACGGCAAGGACATCAGCAAGGCCGATCTCGTTCAGCCGCTGATCGACACCTACGGCCTGAACATGCTGCTCAACCTCGTGCAGCTCGAACTCGCGAAGCAGGATGCCGCCAACGCGCACGTCACCGTCACGCCGGAAGACATTGCGCACGAACGCGAGTTGATGCTCAACCGCCTTTTCAACAGCCCGAAGAAAGAAGATTCCGAAAGGCTGCTCGATCAATTCCTTTCGCAGAAGGGAATGAAGAAGCAGGAGTTCGATCTGGTCGTCGAGCAGCAGGCGTATCTGCACAAGATCGCCACGCCGATGGTCGAAAAGCAGATCACTGACGACAAGGTGCAGGAAGCGTTTCGCTCGCTTTACGGCGAGACCGTGCACGTGCGGCACATCGAGTGTGGAAGCCTGCAGGACATCGCCGAAGCAAAGCGGAGGCTGGCGGCGGGCGAGCCGTTCGAGCAGGTTGCGAAGGAAATGAGCCAGAACGCGAACACCGCGCCGCTCGGTGGCGATCTTCCGCCGTTCAGTCGGCAGGCGGCGAATTATCCGCAAGCATTCAAGGATGCTGCGTTCAATCTGAAGGTCGGCGAGGTGTCGGATCCGATCGCAAATGCGCATTCATTCCACCTGATCAAGATGGTCGAGCGGATTCCCCCGAAGGCGGTGAAGTTCGAGGATGTGAAGGATTCGGTTCGCGCGGATCTGGTCGAGCGTTTGTCGCAGGTGACGATTCAGCAACTCCGCGCGCAGCTTAGCGCACAGGTGCTTCAGACGATTCAGATTCTCGACCCGACGCTGAAGAAGCAGTTCATGGATCGCCTCACGCAGCAGCAGACCAAGATCAAGGATCCGGTCGAAATGCGCAAGGAGATGGAGCGCGAACGGAACATGAACGCGCCCGCGACGCAAGCGGCGCCGGACCTTGTGCCCGCACCCGCGGCGGCTCCGGCCGCAACCAATCCTGCTCCAGCCAAATAGCGTTTCGTTTCCGATCGAAAATGTATTTGTAGGGTCCGCTTCAGCGGACCGGTTATTCTCATTCGAAAGCGCGTAACCGGTCCGCTGAAGCGGACCCTACGAAAAGTCATCGAGCATCATCATGAACCCGCCATTCAAAATCGACGTTTCCTCCCGCATCAGCCGCCTCCCGCCGTACCTTTTCGGGCGCATCAACAAGATGAAGTACGAAAAGCGCGTCGCGGGCATCGACATCATCGATCTGGGCATGGGCAATCCGACCGATCCTACGCCGACATGTGTTGTCGAAAAGCTTTCCGAAGCCGCCCTCGATCCCCGCAATCACCGATACAGCGTGAGCAACGGAATCGCGGGCTTGCGAAAAGAGGTCGCGAAGAAATATCACGACAAGTACGGCGTGACGCTCGATCCCGAGAGCGAAATCATCGCGACGATCGGCAGCAAGGAAGGGTTCAGCCATCTATGCCTCGCGCTGCTCGGTCCGGGTGACACCGCCATCGTCGGCGATCCCGCGTTTCCGATCCACATCTACGCCGTCGCAATGGCGGGGGCGAACGTGATTCGCGTGCCGCTGGGGAACGATCAGGCGTTTCTCGACCGCATCGAGCGCACGATCGAAGGACTCTATCCGACGCCGAAGCTGCTCATTCTGAATTATCCGCACAACCCGACCGCGATGACGATCGAAGCCCCGTTCTGGGATCGCGCGATCGCGATGTGCCGCAAATACGGCATCATGATCATCAGCGATTTCGCGTACGGCGAGATCAACTTCGACGGCTACCAGGCGCCGAGTTTCCTGTCGGCCGACGGCGCGAAGGAGATCGGCGTCGAATTCACGACGATGAGCAAGAGCTACAACATGGCCGGCTGGCGCTGCGGCTTCTGCGCCGGCAATGCGGAGATGGTGAAAGCGCTTGCGACGATCAAGGGCTATTACGACTACGGCATGTTCGCGCCAATCCAGATCGCCAGCGTCATCGCGATGCGCGAATGCCTGAACATTCCGTCCGAGCAGAGCAAGATCTACGAGCACCGCCGCGATGTGGTGTGCCACGGTCTCGACAAACTTGGCTGGGCCTACGACAAGCCCCGGGCAAGCATGTTCGTCTGGGCGAAGATCAACCCGGCACATTTCAAAGACCGCGAAGGGACGATCGACTTCTGCCTGCGGATGATGGACGAGGCGGAGGTGGCGCTGGCGCCCGGTCGCGCCTTTGGTGAGCATGGTGAAGGATATGTTCGCATCGCGCTGGTGGAGAACGAGCATCGCCTGAAGCAAGCGATGCGAAATCTTGAGCGCGCTTTGGTTCCGCGCAAGCCGAAAGGCAAGCCGGAAACGGCGCAGGCGTAACGTAAGTCTATAAGTGATTCAACGTGACATGGCCTTCTAGGCCATGCGCACGTCTTGGAAGGCCGTGTCACGTCTAAAGCCTCAGAAGTTTGCAGTCACAAACAACATCGGCCGTCCGCTTCTTCATGAGAAGGACGGCCGATGCTTTCGATCAGTGACTTCTTCGCGGATTCAAATTACTTCGAATGCTGCTTCTGGATCGCGATAGGAATTGGCTTCGCGATCGCGGCGGTTGCGAAGGGGCGGCGCCGGAAGTGTCTTGTCACTGCTGTCACCTTCGTTTTCTTCGGTCTGTCGGATTATGCCGAAGCGCAAACCGGCGCATGGTGGCGACCGTGGTGGCTGCTGATGTGGAAGGCAGGATGTCTGCTGGTGTTTCTCGTCCAACTGATGGCTTATCGAAAATCAAAGGGTCCTGTCCCCTTTAATTAAAGGGGACAGGACCCTTTAATGTGGCGCTACTCCTGGAAGGGTTCCTCGATCAGCTTCCATTCCTTCTCGTTGATCGGCTCGAGCTTGAAGTCGTCGTCTTTCAGCGGCGGGTTTACCTTGATGTCCGTGAGTTTCGTGGACTTCGCGGAGATGCCGTTGGGATCGACCACGTCGATGCGGTTGGTGAAATGGGTTTTGTCGTCGACCCACACTTCGATCTTCTTGAACTGCTTCGCGAAGCGCGTGTCGGGCTTGGGGGTGAGGCGGATGTGGACGGTGCCGGGCGGATCGTCTTTCGACGGCACGATCTTCTGCACTTCGAACTGTTTGTAGACTTCCTCTTTGGGCTGACCGATCGGCAGAGGGAATGGACCTTCGCCGAGCTTGAGCAGGTTCATCTTTTCGCCGGGTGCGAGGACCTGGCGGCGGATCTGGCTTTTCTCTCGGAAAGTGCGCTCGGTGAGCCATTGGCCGTCGAGCAGGTATTCGTGCTTTTCGTTGCGGATCTTTCCGTCTTCGTTGACTTGGTCGAACGTGACGCGGATGCGGGCGTTCTGGTTCGGCCGCGAGTTGTCGTAGAGAACTTTGCCAGTTTGCGTGGTCGAGTTGCCGAGGCCGGGATCTTTGTCTTCGAGCGAGACATTGGCCGTGAAAGTCTTGAGGTCCTCGCCGCGGGCCCTGAGGGCATCGAGGATCTGGTCGATGGACGAATCGGGATTCAGATCACCCACCGCCGCCGCGGGTGGTTTTGCGTCGGCGCCGACGGGATTGATCAGCGGTGGCGCGTTTTGCGCGCTGGCACAGCCTGCGATCGAAACGACCGCGACCCAAGAGGCAATCAATTTTCGCATGAGATTCCTTTCCCTATCAGACACGTTCGCAGTCACACCGTCAGGGATCGCAACAATTCGTGCAATTCGGGGAGATCCCGCACTGTTTTCCATGGCATCGCGTCAAAGAAACGGTCGCGGCCATGGCTAATCCATACGGTTGGAATACCCGCCGCGAGCCCCGCTTCGACATCATATTGGCCGTCGCCAATCATCCAAGCATCATTCGGCAATACATCCATGCGCTCGCAGGCGAGAAGGAGCGGGGCGGGATGCGGTTTGAACAGTCCGTCGTCGCGCGTGACGAGCGTTTCGAGCTCAATCGCGTGCTGTGCTAACACAATCTTCGCGCACCGCGCGCTGTTCCGCGTGACGATGCCCCATCGAATCTTGCGAGATTCAATCCAGGAGAGCAGTTCTTTGCAACCGGCGTTGAGCGTTGAATCGCGGGCGGCGCGATCTTCGTGGTCGTGCAGGATCGCATCCGCCCGTTGTCGCTCGGCGTCGCTCATTTCAGCGATTGCTTCGAGAATTGGCCGATCGCCGATGCCGAGGTCCGCCTTGATGTGCGGAAAATCGAGCAGCGGTTCCGTCAGCGTGCCGTCCATGTCGAAGATCAACGCTCGCGGCATTGTGACATCGTTCACGCGCATCAACGTCCTATCTAATCGCGTCGGCTTGACACTCTGAAAGCCACACGCGGATAATCGAAAGACACATGACGACGATCGTAGACATTTTCGCGACGAGCGACTACCCGCGCGAGATCCTGCGCGCGGCCGAGCTGCTGAAGAATGGCCAGCTCGTCGTGTTGCCGACCGAAACCGTCTATGGCGTCGCGGGCGTGCTGAGCAATCCGTCAGCCAAACAGCGTTTGAAGGATTTTCGTGGCACGGGCGATAAGCCGTTCACGGTGCATCTGCCGCATGCGGATCGAGCGATGCAATTGCTCGGTCCAGTGAACGACCTCGGCAAGCGGATGATGAGGAAGCTTTGGCCGGGGCCGGTCGGCTTGATCTTTGAGGTGCCGGCGGAGCGGCGCTCCGCCGTCGCGAAGCAGTTGAACGTCGCGGAGGGCGATCTTTACGACGGCTCGACGATCACGCTGCGCTGCCCGGATCATCCTGTCGCGTCCGATGTGCTTCAATATGTCGATCAGCCGGTTGTGCTCACCGTCGCGAGCAACGGTGGGTCGGATTCCGCCCACCGGGTCGACCAGTTTGCGAAAGAAGTCGACGGTAAAGTCGAACTCGTCATTGACGCTGGGCCGTCGCAGATTACCAAACCGTCGACGCTTGTACGCGTGTACGACGACCATTACGAGATCGTGCGGACGGGGATTTACGATGAGCGGATTATCGAACGGCTGATGCGGACGACGGTATTGTTTGTGTGCAGCGGCAATACGTGCCGTTCCCCGATGGCGGAGGCGATCGCACGCCGCGTGCTGTCCGATAAACTGAACATCAGCGAAGCCGAGCTGGAGAAGAAGGGGATCAACGTGACGTCAGCGGGCGCATCGGCGATGTTTGGCGCGCGAGCGGCGCAACCCGCGATCGAAGTCGTGCGCACGATGGGCGGCGATCTGTCGAAGCATCGCTCCAAGCCGCTGACGGTTGAGCTGATTCACGAGGCCGATGTGATCTTCACGATGAGCCGTAGCCACGCGCAGGCCGTCGCGGCGCTGGTTCCCTCGGCCGCGGAGAAGACGATGACGCTCGATCCGTCCGCGGATATTGAGGACCCCATCGGCGGGGACCTTTCCCTGTACAATGAAGTCGCGACGCAGTTGAAGTCGCTGATCGAGAAGCGTGTGACGGAAAAGGTTTTAACATGACGAGGCACATGTAGGGTGCGCTTCAGCGGACCGGTTACTCTCTGCTCGAACGGCAAATAACCGGTGCGCTGAAGCGCACCGTACAGGAAACAGCCGAGGCCGTCGGAGGAATTCGAATGAATGTTGCCGTCGCGAGTGATCATCGATCGTTTGAGGCCAAGCGTCGTTTGATCCCGGAGCTGAAGCGCGCCGGCCACAACGTCGAGGATTTTGGCTGCGAAGGCACCAGCGCCTGCGACTATCCCGACTACGCGGCGCCCGCGGCGAAAGCCGTGGCTAATGGCAAATACGAGGTCGGCATTCTGCTCGACGGCAGCGGAATCGGTATGTCGATCGTCGCGAATAAAATCAAAGGGGTCCGCGCCGCCCTGGTTCACGACGAATTCACGGCCCGCCGCTCGCGCGAGCACAATCACTGCAACGTCGTATGCATTGGCACCGACCTGCTGAGCGAACAACAGATCCGCACGATCGTGGACATCTTCCTCTCGACGAATTTCTCCGACGGGCGGCACTCAAAGCGCGTCGACAAGATCAAGAAACTCGAACAAGAGTGGTGACTTTATTTAGCCGCGGGGCTCGCCCCGCGCGTGACGCGTTTCGCTCCGCGGCGTTCGCGCGCGGCAAGCCCCGCGGCTAAATAAATCCCAATTCTTCCCAACCCTCACTTCCGCGGATAACTTACCGCCGCACATGAGCTTCGTTTTGCTTGGGATTCTTCTTGTCGGCTGCGCGGTCCTTCTCGTCCTCGAGATGCGCGGCGTGCGCACGACGCTTTCGCTAAGCTTTCGCGGAGATGTGAAGCGCGAGACGGCATTCCTCGCGCAGTACGGCCAATCGGTCGCGACGCCACTCGCGGCCATCCTCGTCTGGCAATTTGATCCGAAGAATATTAAAGCCCCGATCGCGATTGTTTCCTGCGTTCTCGCGACATCGATCAGCTGCATGATCCTCAAGCGACTCTTCGGCCGCGTGCGTCCGAACCGCGAAAATGCGGGGAGATTCCTCGGGCCGTCGCTCAAACACGCGAACCACCGGGAAAGTTTTCCATCGAGCCACAGCGCCTGCGCGGTTGCGCTCACCGTCACGCTGGCGTGTCTTTTTCCGCAGGCGAAGATTACGTTCTGGGTTTTGGCAGTGATCACGGCGCTGTTGCGATACGTGCTCGATGCGCATTGGCCCAGCGATGTGCTCGGTGGTGTGGCGCTGGGCTACGTGGTCGCACACGTCGGAATGCATCTGTTCGGATACGTTTGCTGAATCTCTTGTAGGGTCCGCTTCAGCGGACCGGTTATTCATTCGTTCGAAAAGCAAATAACCGGTCCGCTGAAGCGGACCCGACGAATGCCACAAAGCATCAGGCTGTTCACGTCATGTCACTCAACTGGGATTTTTCGACGCTCGCGGATCGGGTCGGGGCGATACTCGAGAAGGCGGAGGCGGATGTTCGTCTCGAGCAGGCCGTCGCGGGGATCGATTCGCGCGATGAGAAGGCGATTCAGGAGTTACTGGCTAATGGCTTGCAGAACCACTACGAAGT
>JAICIO010000034.1 GCA_025924315.1 Phycisphaerae bacterium | reverse complement strand
GGTCCGCTGAAGCGGACCCTGCGAATGCCACAAAACTTCAGGCTGTTCACGTCATGTCACTCAACTGGGATTTTTCGACGCTCGCGGACCGGGTGGGGGCGATTCTCGAGAAGGCGGAGGCGGATGTTCGCCTCGAGCAGGCCGTCGCGGGGATCGATTCGCGCGATGAGAAGGCGATTCAGGAGTTACTGGCTAATGGCTTGCAGAACCACTACGAAGTCGCGCGCGAGGTGCATTATCCGTCGTCCGTTGGAAAGAAGCTCACCCATCGCCAGCGGTGCGATCTTGTCCTGACACCGAAAGGTCGCGCGTTACGGCTCGATGTCGCGCCGCCGACGCTTTTCGATGCGCCCAATCTCTGTAATGCGGGTGAAGGACTCTGGCTCGAAGTGAAAGTCGCTTATCAGTTTCGCGAGGGCGGATTGCGTCACGGCGGATACGGCGCGCAGTGGCGCTCCGCGGTCGTCAACGATCTGCGCAAGATGGAAGCGGAGGAAATGATCCGCGACGCGGGGCTGATGCTGATCGTCTTCAACGAATCGCGCGAGATTCTCGCGAAGGACCTCGACCTCTTTGAAACGGTGCTGGCGCAGAAGGAGGTGCTGGCCGGTTTCCGTCACGTTCGCAGCAGCGACATCTGGGAACGGATCGGCCATCGTGTCTGTACGGTCGCTCTCTGGCCTACATTGCAGCGCTAGATCGTCACGATGTCGCGTCAAATCCCACGAAAACACGTGAGAATCCGCGATCCGAACGTCCGGTAGGGGTGCTACGACCTTGCTGGCACAAGCGTTGCTCTACTCCCTTTCAGTTGCGCACCAAAGAATAGAACCTCACGGTTTCTGGCGGTGCAGCGCAAGCGCCCCGGATTTGAAAAGGAGAACGTCATGCCAGGTGGCCTTATCAGTCTTGCGGTAATTTTCTTCATCATCGCGATAATCGCGTATGTGCTCGGCGCCCGCGGAGTTGCAGGCATGAGCGCAGGCATCGGTCGCACGCTGCTGTTCGTGTTCCTTGTGCTCGCGATCATTTTCGTGATCGTCGGATTGCTCCAGGGACGGCCGGCCGTCTAGCGATCGCACAGCTTCGGTGATTAAGCGCCGGCCGCGACGCGTTCTCCTTGCACGCGTTGCGGTCGGCAGCTATTTGGTTAAGGATGAATTTTGAAGGATGAAGGAGAGGCGTCCCAAACGCTTCAATTCCTTATTCATCCTTCATAATTCATCCTTCATCCTTATTTGACCATGCCTTCTCGCGCCGAACGATCCGCGGGCTTCATCATCTTTCGAAAAGACAAAGACGGACGGCGTTATCTCGTGCTTGATTACGGGCGATTCTGGGACTATCCGAAAGGTCACGTTGAAAAAGGGGAAGACGATCTGACCGCCGCGCTGCGCGAGTTGGTCGAAGAGACCGGCATTCGTGATGTGACGCAAGTCGAAGGCTTTTCGCACGAGCTCAAATACTTCTTCCGCAAAGGGAAGACACTGATTCGCAAAAGGGTGGTGTTTTTCCTCGCACAGTCCGAGACGGACAAAGTGAAGCTCAGCCACGAGCACGCGGGTTATGAGTGGCTTCCGATTGACGAGGCGCTGAAGCGCGTGACGTATCCCAGCTCACGCAAAGTGATGCAGGAAGCCGACGCGTTTCTCGAATCCCACCCGTTCTAACCCGCGACACGGGGACGCACCGCGACGCAATTTCGTCAATCCGCGGCACGTTTGGCATTCCTTCATCCATCCGCGATATTGGCGCGTCTGGATGGCAGCTCATCAGTTGAAACAAGCCCCCAAACGCCAACGCGCCCGCGCAGCGGATCGCACGCGCGTGCTTTCGCGCGAGCGGTCAAAGTCGCTGCTGCTTGGGTTGATTCTCTTCGTCGCGACGATTGCCGCGTATCTCCCGGCTTTGAAGGGCGGATTCATCTGGGACGATCCGGATTACGTCACGAACAATCATGCGCTTCGGTCGGCCGAGGGATTGTGGGATATCTGGACCAATCCGCGATCGATTCCGCAGTGGTATCCGCTCGTGCACACGAGCTACTGGATCGAATATCATCTCTGGGGCCTCGATCCGTTCGGCTATCACCTCGTCAACGTACTCCTCCACGCGGGAGGGGCGCTGCTGCTCTGGAAGCTGCTGACGAAGCTCAAGGTGCCGGGCGCCTGGCTCGCGGCCGCGATCTTTGCGCTTCATCCGATTCACGTTGAATCCGTCGCGTGGGTGACGGAGCGGAAAAACACGCTCTCCGCCTTCTTGTATTTCAGTGCCGCACTCGCCTACCTGCGCACGGCGTTCGGTGAAGAACTTCGAGACCCCCATTTAGCCGCGGGGCTCGCCCCGCGCGAACCACGGCTCACGCAAGACACCTGGATCTGGTACGCGCTCTCCTTCGTTCTCTTCGCCGGCGCGATGTTCAGCAAAACCGTCTCCTGCTCTTTTCCCGCGGCAATCCTCCTCCTGATCTGGTGGAAGCGAGGCCGCTTGCGTCTTCGCGATTTTTACCCGCTCATCCCATTCTTCATCCTCGGCATCGCCCTCGCGATGGAGACATCGCATCTGGAAAAATACCGCGTCGGTGCGCGCGGACCCGAGTGGACCTATGCTCCAACGCTCGCGGGCGAACTCGTCTTCCGCACGCTCGTAGCCGGCCGCGCAGTCTGGTTCTATGCGTGGACGAACCTCTTCCCGATCAACCTCGCGTTCATCTATTCGCGATGGCACATCGCGATCGCGGCGTGGTGGCAATATCTCTTCCCGATCTCAGCGGCGCTGGTGGTCTTCTCGCTCTTCTTCCTGCGTCGCAAACTCGGCCGCGGACCGCTCGTCGCGATTCTGTTTTTCATCGGCACGCTCTTTCCCGCGCTCGGTTATTTCAACGTCTATCCGATGCGGTTCTCTTGGGTGGCGGATCACTTCCAGCATCTCGCGAGCGTCGGATTCACAACGCTGCTCGCGGCCATCGTTTGGCGATGGCTGCCATCGAAGCGCATTCGATGGACGGCCAGTGCCATCATCCTCGTTCCGCTCGCGGTGCTGACCTTCCGGCAGTCGATGATCTACGAAGACGCGGTCACGCTGTGGCAAGACACTCTGCAAAAATCGCCGGATTCGTGGATGGTGTACACGAATCTCGGCAATGCGCTCGTGCAGCAGGGAAAGATCGACGAGGCGATTCCCTATCACGAGAAGGCGCTGAAGCTCGCGCCGAACCTTCACGACACGCACTGGAACGTCGGCGTCGGACTGATGCGACGAGCAGATCGCGATCCTGCCAATCGCGACAAGCTTGTCGACGAAGCTGAAAAGGAATTCAAAAAGGCGATGGAGATCAATCCGAACGGCTTCGCGCCGGCATACGACAGCCTCGGCAAAATCGAGATGTCATATCGCGAGACACCGGACCACCTGGAGAAGGCGGAGAAGTATTTCCAACGGGCCGTCGAAATCGCGCCGCAGTGGGATGAGGCGAATTACGATTACGGACGCTTGCTGGAGATGACCGGACGAATCGATCAGGCCATCGAGCACTACCGCACCGCGATCGCGTACAAGCCGGATTACGCCGAGGCGCACGAGGCGCTCGGAAAACTTCTGCTGCAGAAGAATCTGCTCGAAGAGGCGACGTGGAACTTCCACGAGCTGGTGCGACTCCAGCCGAATAATCCGCAAGCACACGCCTTGTTGGCCGCCGCGCTCATGGAGCGCCGAATGCTGGGCGAGGCGAACATCGAGCTGCGCGCGGCGCTAAACCTGGATCCAAACAACGTTCTTGCCCGGCATTTGATGCAGCGATTAAACGGCGGGTGATCAGGCGGCGCTACGCACCAAACCAAGTTGCTTTCGCAGCGATTCGATTCGGCTCACCAATAACTTCATCCGCTCATGCCGCTCGCGGAGCGGATCGAGAAGCGCATCGGCCCATTCGATGATCTGACCGGATGGGGTGCTCGGCGAAAGGGCGTCGGTGTTCCGCGCCCGGTCGAGCGCGCGCAGGACCTTCGCTTCACTCTGCCAGCGCAAGACCAGCCAGAGGATCGTGTAATAGATCAGGAGAAACGTCAGGCTCTTGAGCAGAAACGTCACCCCGAGATGCTGCACGATGAAGAACGCGAGCCTGGGCCAGCTGCGCTCCACGTCGCTCGGGAGGAATGCTTCGAGAATCGGCTGAACGATCGGGAACCAGAGCAACGCTCCGATCGTGAACAGCCATCGAAACAGTGGCGCGATGATTCCGTATCGGCCGCTGAGGCGCTCAAGCAAGTCCGCCTTCTGGCGTTCCAGTGTCGAAGAGATTCGTTGACGCAAATCCATCGCCGCGAAGTCGGCGGGTGCGTCTTCCCACAGCTTGTTCAGCTGATAGAGCGATGAAACTTCCGGTTGCGATTGCTGCAACTGTGCGAAGGTTCGCTGGACGGTGCTGC
Source organism: Phycisphaerae bacterium (assembly GCA_025924315.1). Classification (GTDB taxonomy): domain Bacteria; phylum Planctomycetota; class Phycisphaerae; order Tepidisphaerales; family Tepidisphaeraceae; genus JAICIO01. The sequence continues at coordinate 51,957 of JAICIO010000034.1, read as the reverse complement.
TGAGCGGTTGCGCTTCGATTTGCAGATACGTGTCGATCGAAATGCCGCCGCCGATCGGAATCGGCGCGGGCGAGAGGTTCTTCCGCACCAGCGAAAGCAACGGCGAAAGAACCATGTTGAAAATGTTCACGATCGGCCAGCGGTTGATCCTCGCTTGCACGACCGGCTCAATGAGCGACGTGCGGTAGGCGGGATCGTTCAGAAGCGCCGGCAGCGATTCTTCGAGCAGCGGCGCGGTGATTCTCGCCGCGACGAGTTCTTGTGCGTTTTCGAGTGCGCGGGCGGTGCGCTCGGCGCGCTGCGGAAGTTGTTGATCGTCGAGCCACTGGAAGAGCGTTCGATTTTGCCGTCGTACGGCGAGGTCCTGTGCCTCGCGAACGTTTTGCGTGCTCTTCTGCTGCGAAAGTGCCTGCCGAAGTGCGGAAAACTCAAACTGATCCGGCGCGTTCGCGCTCACGAGAAACACTCGCGGCGAATCGCTTAAGCCGAGCACGCGCGACAGGCGTTTCGCGTAATCGTCCTTAATCTGACCCGCAGCGGAGTCGCCTTCGCGTTTGACGAGCTGATCGAGCTTATTCAAACAGAAGATGAAGTTAGCGGGATCGTTGCCCGCCGCGACGCGCGCGAGCAGTTTCTGCGGTTGTTGGTCCGCGTACTTCTCGACACTTTGGATCCACACTGGATAGAGCATGTGCCGCAGCATGCGTCGGGTGATTTCGATGTGGTCGGCGTAGTGCGAATCGATATCCGGCAGATCGAGCAGCACCTGTCGTTGCAATAGATCGATCGAATGCGTGTGAATCGTGAACCGATTCGGCACTTCGCGCGAGAGCAAGGCGCGCAGCGGTTGTTCCATCGATTGATGTGCATAGGCGACGACATCTTCTGTGCCGGGGCCGAACGAGGTCGGGGCGGTGAGCGATTCGCCGACGATCGCGTTGACGAAGCTGCTCTTGCCGACATCCTTTCCGCCGATGAGGCCGATGAGATACATCGGTTGATCGTCGGAGGATTCAAACACGGGCGCATCGTCCGCGAGCAGATCCGGCGGGGCGCTGCTCGTCAGCTCCATCGTTACGGCGACAAGTTGTTCGAGTTCATCGTTCATTCCATGTCCGCTCACGGTCATCCTGAGCGTAGCGAAGGATCTCGAAATCGAAGACGCGCTCGATATCGAAATTCTTCGCTTCGCTCAGAATGACAGTCTGCACGCCTATTCCAATTCCGCCTGGCACTCCGCGACCGATTCTGACAATTCATCCGCCTGCCGTTGCAGCTGATCGATCTGTTTTGTCTTCGGCGCTTGCTGATCGATGAATGCGATCGCCCGCTCGACCTGCTCGTGCGCGAGTTGTTCAAAGCGGTTCGCGATGCGCTGGTTCGTCAGACGCACGCGGCTGGCGACTTCGTTGCTGATCTTTTCGGTCAGCCACGTCGCCAGACTAAAGCCGCCGATGACGAGCAGATCGACAGGCCCGAAAAACGCGTGATGGGCCGCGACGACGATCGCGAGTAAATACGGCGCCGCCTCCGACCATTTCGTCAGCTTTTCGCCGCCGGGCAGAAGCTTGAGCAGTCGCATCAGAACGGCGGTGTCGCGCGGCGTGGCGTTCCATTGTTTTTCCAACCACTGGCGCAGCTCCGCGAGCTCTTCATCGGCGATTGTTCCTGCCTGATCCGGATTGATTTTCGTTTTCGCGACATCCATCGGCCAGTTCTTCGTGATGTCGTTCGACTGGATCGCGTCGTCGATGCGGCTTTGGACCACGGTGAACTGGTCGACAAGGGCCGCGTGGAAATCGGGCACGCGTTCTTTCCACTCCGCCGGAAGTTGCTCGCCGCCGGCGCGAATCTGACCGTGCTTGAGCAGGTCCCACGCGGTGCGGGGTAAGCGTGCGAGCATTCCTGGGACCTGCCGCACGCGGTCGAACATTTTTCCGGGCCCCATCAGATACAGCACGCTTCGCTGTTGCAGTCGGCGATGGAGCTGCTGCGTGAGCGGATGGACATCAATCCCCGCCGGCGGGGTTTCCATTGCGCGGAGCGTGCGAATGAGCTGATCGGCGGCGTGACGGTGTCGGCGCATCGGCGCGATCGCTTGATCGCGGGCGCGATCGAGCCAATCGGCGAGGCGTGCACACACCCCGCGTTGCTGTGTGGAGGGGTCGGGTCGATCGAGGCGCTTGAGCGCTTCGCGAAGACTCGAAAGATTTGCCTCCGTCTGCGGCTCAAATGCCGCATCGTCGCGCGGAATGGCGAAGACGGTCGCCTCAGGAATCTGCGTGCGCTCGCGGAGCTGTTTCGCAAAATCATCGGGCGGTTCGGAGGCTTCGACTTTATTCATCGCGAACAGCGCGGGCACGCCGTAGCGCTTGGCGAGGCGGTAGTACGGCCACAACTCGGTCATTTGATATTTCTCAGGTGTGACCAGAAACAGAATCGCCTCCGCCCAGCGAAACACACGATCTGCCTGGAGATGATGCGCCGGCTGATCGCCATCGAGATCGGGCGTGTCGATGAGCGTGGCGCGCTCAAGCAAATCGTTCTGCGACGTCACGACGGTGAGCGCATCCGGCTCGCCGCGCGCCGGCAGCTGCTGCGGATCGGTCGCGTGGGCGTCTATGCCGAGCCAGTGCTTTGGAACGCTCGATGCATCGCGTGCAATCGCGACAGCGCCGGCGGTGTATGTGCGACGGAACGAAGTGGCGGTGACGTTCGCGTCGAGCAGGCGATTCACGAGCGTGCTTTTGCCCGTGCCCGTTCCACCCAGAATCGCGAGGAGGAGCGGGACACCTGTTCGCCGCTGCATGTGAAAGCGGGTTGCCGCGGCGTCGACGAGCAGTCGATCGACGTCTTTCCGAATGGTGGCCGAACAAGCATCGCGCAGCGAGCCGAGGAGGTCGGTCAGGTTACTGAGCCGACTTTCAAGCGTGGTCGTGCGCAGGGCCATGGGTGCGTGAAGTGTATCGGCGACGCGGGGGACGGCAATTATGCGCTCCGTGCGGTTTTTCACTCACGCAACCATCATCTTGTGAAGCTGCAAAACATGCAGGACTTTTGCGGTCGCGGCGCGAAGTCGTAGATTCGTCGTCCGCAGAAAAACCAATCTCAGTCCGCAACTCTCGGAGGCTTCATGCGGCGGAGCAACGTCTTCGTCTGCCTGCTCTCGGTCTGTCTATTTCCGGCCACTGCACTGGCGCTCAAGCCGTTCGCGCTCGTTGAAGATGGCTACTCGGAGCGGGTCGGACAGTTCGAGCTGGAGAACACTTTTACCCTCAGCTACCACACGCACGACGAACATAATTTCCAGAACTACTCGATGGAGCACGAGCTGGAATACGGCATGGCCGAGAACTTTACCCTCCGCGTGAAGGGCTCGTACTTTTATGAAAAGAGCGAGGACACCGACGGCCTGCACTTCGACGCCGGCGGGGTCGAGGGGCAGCTGTATTTCACCAATTCGAACATCGATCCCGTCGGCATCTCAGTCATCGCCGCGTTTGAATTCGGCGAAAACTCGCTCATCAATGAGGACTTCGTAGTCGTTCAAAAAGATTTCCAGAATTGGATCGTGGCTTACAACTTCGGGTTGACGACGGAAGTGGACGGCGTGTTCCATAGCCACGACCAAGGCACACAAACGACGGGTTCGATCATCAATGCAGGGGGCATCGATTACGTCTTCTCGAACTCGATTCGCGCCGGCGCGGAAATCTCGGCCGAGTCGAGCTACGACAACTGGAGCGACTACACGGGCACCGTGATCTATGCCGGTCCGGCGATCAACTGGACGCCGGTCGATCAGCTGTGGATCACGGTTGGTTTCGATTGGCAGCTCAGCAACCACCACGACGAACCGGATTATCTGCTGACGATCATCGTGGGCTACTACTTCTGATTCGCGCTGGAATGAGGACGACCATGGAAATTGATCGAAGAACGTTTGTTGCGGCGGCGGGGGCGCTGGCGTGTGCGATGTGTGGTTGCGCGGGCGATGCGAACACTGTCGGACCGCAAGCGAAAGGCGGCGAGGGACCGAATTTAGATGTCGGCACGCTCGCAGATTATCCGCACGATGGCGCGACGGATCGGTTTGCGAAGAAGTCGGAAGTGATCGTCATCCGCCGCGGGGATCGCATCTTCGCGATCAGCGCCGCGTGCACGCATCGCAATTGCATTGTGCGGAATTCGGGGACGAACCTGCGCTGCCCATGTCACGGCAGCCGATTTGATTATGACGGAAACGTGACGCGCGGGCCCGCGAAGCGACCGCTCATTCACTTCGGCATTGCGAACGACAACGGCCGGCTCATCGTCGACAAATCGCAGTCGTACAACGATCTCTCCGATTCCGGCAGTTACGTCTCTGTTCGCGCCCAACCGACCACGGGAGCGACATCATGAGCGAACTCAGCCGAAGAACATTTGTCATCGCCTCAAGCGCGCTCGTGCTGGGATGCGCCGCGTGCGAATCACACGCGGATCCTGTCACCGATGCAAAGCCCATCGATCTCGGCGAGGTGAAAGACTTCGACAAGGACGGCGTTTTCGACAAGTTCGCGAAGACAAAAAAAGTGCTGATCGTTCGCGACAATGGAAAGCTTTATGCCATCTCGTCGATCTGCACGCACAAGTCCTGCGGGATCAAGCCAGAGGCCGTGACCGGCGGTGGGCTGAAGTGCCCGTGTCACGGGTCGTCGTTCTCGTCGCTTGGGGAGGTGAAGAAGGGACCGGCGAAGCAATCGCTGATGCATTTGGCGATTTCGATCAATGATCAGAAGCATGTGATCGTCGATCCATCGAAGAGGTTCGACAAAGAGCACTGGAACGACACCGCAGCGGTGGTGCATATCGCCTAGCTGTAACAGCTTTGAAAGCCTTCAAGGCCGTCCAGAGCGAAGCGCCGGGCGGCATTTCTGCGCGCCTGATGCCGCCCGGCGCTTCGCTCTGGGACGGCCTTGAGGGCAATTCGGCTCTCGAGCATGAGTGTCGCTTCACATCCGGGCGTGGTAACGTTTCGCGAGTGTTGTTGCGAAACGAAACATCTCCCCGGCGCACGCCGCTGATTGTGCTGGTGGTCGTGGCCTTTCTGGTTCGCGCTGGGTGGGGTTGGATCCAACCGACCGATCCGGAGTCGCTGCGCGCGCTGCCGGATCAAGTTGAATACTTTCAAATCGGACAGAACCTCCTCGACTTCCATCGCCTCAGCTTTTCAGACGCGAGGTTTCATCAGGAGGTGTACGCGTTTCGCATGCCGGCGTATCCGCTGCTGATCGCGGCGTGTCGTGCGAATCTGCGCGCGGTGCGCTTGGTGCAGGCGGGACTGGATGCATCGTGCGTGCTCGCGGTGTATCTGATCGCGCGGCGACGGCTGGATGGAAAGCGCTCGCTCTTCGCGGCGGCGATCGTCGCGTTTAATCCGTTTCTGATTTACTTCGCCGGGCTCATCCTCAGTGAAACCCTTTTTACCGCGATGATGGCGTGGGGGATGGCGCTGCTCATCGCGTGGCGACCGGAAAGGCGTGGGCACAACTGGCGCCGCTGGTTGGGGCGAATCATCCTGGTGCTGTCGATCTTCGCACGTCCGGCGGCGCTGGGTTTGCCGCTCGTCCTGGGGATTGGCGAGGTCTTCCTGAACCGCCGCGAACGTGAAGCGTATCACAATCGGTGGTCGTTGCCGGTTGGGGCGACGATGGTTTTGCTCACATTGCTCGTTCTCGCGCCGTGGGCCTTGCGAAACAAAATCGTCACCGGCGGATGGATCTTCACGACGACCAACAGCGGATTCACGATTTATGATGGCCTGAATCCCGACGCGACGGGCGCCAGCGATCAAACGTTCATTCAGGCGATGCCACAGCTGCGCACGATGACGGAAACGCAGCGGTCGCAATATCTGTCGCAGGATGCGAAGGCGTGGGCGCTGGCGAATCCGAAGCGCGTGTTGCAGCTGGCGGCCATCAAGATCGCGCGCTTCTGGAGCCCGATCCCACTAAGCAGTGAATATCGCCAGATGCGGTATGTGCTGGTGGGGGCGTTGTACAGCATTCCGCTGGATCTGCTGGTTGTGCTGGGATTGCTGTATGGATCGCTTCCGCGGGGGGCAAAAGTGATGCTGATGCTACCGGCGATATACTTTACCGCGGCCCATGCTCTGACCATTGGATCCTTGCGTTATCGGATCCCGGTAGAAGTGCCGATGGCAGTGGTAGCGGCGAGCGCGAGCGTGGGCGGACGTGTTCGCGCGCGGATTGAAGGGCCGCTGAGCGATGAGACTTTCCCTGCGGCTGAAGCCGCCGGGCCTCCGGAAGTTTAGGCCCGGCGGCTTTAGCCGCAGGGAGGGATTGGGCTCGGAGATCTGCGCGGATCCGGCTTGGTTGCGAATGCCCAAAACACTCACCCAGCCCGACCATCTGTTTGACCGCACCTGGCGGCCGGGGCATCCGTTTCGCCCGCGTCTCTCGCAACGCCGTCGCGTGGGCATGCTCATTCTCTTCGTCCTGCTCTGCTCGATCATCGGCGGATACTGGTACATCACGGACGCGAGGCGCGTGCGCGCGATGGCGGAGTCGTATCTGTCGAATCTGCTCGGCGGCCAGGTGTATGTCGGCAACGCGACGCTTTCCATCTTCGAAGGCCTGCGGCTCGACGATGTGAACGTGTACGTCGATTCATCGCGCTCGCCGGACGCTGCGATTTTTTCTGCTCAGACGTTTCTCGTCAAATACGATCCGCGATCGCTGCTGAATGGGCGGCTCGAAGCGACGCAGATCGTCGCGATCGATCCGCATGTGTGGCTGACGGAAAATCTCGACACGAAGCATTGGAATTACGAGCGGCTGGCACCGCACCCGGGCGCGACGTCGATGCCTTCGGCGACGCATGGGCAGGTGCAGCTGCCGGAGATTCTGCTTCGCAATGCGATGGTGAACTACACGCAGATGCAGGGCGGCAAGCTGCGGCCGGTCACCGGGTCGATCGGCATCGAAGGACATTTCACGCCAGGCATCGGCGATCGCTACAGCTTCAAGTTGCAAAGCCGCGGGCTGAATGAAGGCCTGGGACCCGAAGTGAGCGGCGAGGTGATTCCGTCGACGCGGCAGGTTCGCGCGCAGCTTCATGGCTTCGAATTCGGCCGCGACGTGGAAGCGATGCTGCCGGCGCAGGTGCGCACATGGTGGAAAGAGCACAAGCTCGCCGGGCGCGTTGACGTGCCGGAGCTTTCGTACAGCTCGGCGCCCGACGGAACCAAATTGTTCAAAGTGGAGATCGTGCTCAATGGCGTGACGCTCAGCGCGCATCCCGAAGAGTGGACCAGCCGCGAAGAGCTCGATCGCCGCGCGATGATCTCCGACGGCTTTGATGCGATGCGCATGGCTGGGCTGAACGCGCGCGAGTATGTCGATCATCTTGCGGAACTGATCGAGCCTTCCGAAATCGCGCTGCAGAAGGTGAATGGGACGTTCGTCTTTACGCAGGACGGGATCACGCTGAAGTCGGTCTACGCGAGCGTCGAGAACAACACGTTCAAGATCGATGGGTACATGAAGGGCTACAGCCGTTCGCCGGCGATGGATGTGACGCTGGCGTCGTCGTCGGCGGAGAACATTTTCATCCCGCCAGCGCCGCGCTACATCAACTCGATGCCGGCACCGGTGCGCGAGTTATACGATCACCTGCGCCCGCAAGGCACGTGCGCGTTTTCGATGCGCGTGCATCGCGACACGGGCGACGCCCGGCCGGAAGTGGCCGGCGAAGTCGACATCATCGACGGCAACTTCGTCTTCGATCGCTTCGCGTATCCGATTCATCACGCCACCGGAAAGATCACCTTCGGCCGTACGGACGAAAGCGGCGTCGATAAGCTCGAGCTCGTAGATCTGCGCGGATACGGCGTGGCGGGCGGGCCGAATCAGAAATCGATCGTGTCGCTCAACGGAGTGATCGCGCCGCTCGGTCCGGATCCGGGCGTGAATATTCAAATCCAAAGCGACAAGGTCACGTCCGAGCCGGCGATGTTCGCGGCGTTTCCGAAGCAGACGCAGCAGGCGCTGAAGATTTTCGATCCGGAAGGCAAAGGCGAATACCCGAAGTTCCGCGGAAGTTTTGTGTGCGATGTGATTCGGCCGGTTGGACCGGATCAGCACTGGACGGTGAACACCGACATCAAGCTCAAGGATGCCGAAGGCGCGCTCCTCGCGTTTCCGTATCCGATGAAGGGCGTGCACGGCGAGTTGAAGGTCCGTGAGGATCACATCGAGATCATCAACGCCAGGATGAAGCGCGGCGATGCGGACCTGACGATGAACGGCCGCGTCGATTGGGGTGATCCGCTGAAGAATTTGCGTCCGCCGCGACCGGAGTCAATGGCGCATGAGGACGAGGCGCCGCCGTCGCTTCGGCCGAATCTCACGATCGTCGCGAAGAATGTGCCGATTGATGCGGATCTATTGAAGGCCATGCCGGCGGGGCACCGTAAGTGGCTCGAGTCGATCGGTGCGGCGGGACATTTCGATCTGGACGGAACGGTCACGTCCACACCGCGAAAAACCGCAGGATCGAACATCGATTTCGCGTTCGACATCAACCTGCACAACGGCTCGCTTTTGCCTGTGAACAACACGCCGACCGCAACGGACGTGAACGGCAAAATGCGACTCACGCCGCAGCGCGTGGTGATCAATTCGCTTTCAGCGAAGCGCGGCGCGGGAACGATTGCCTTGCAAGGCGAGGTCGCTTGGCCGAACGATATTCCGCAGATTGCGCTCACGGCCGACGCGCGAAATCTTTCGCTCGACAAGCCGCTCTATGACCTGCTTCCGGATGTCGGCAAGCGCGGGTGGGACGCGGTGCGACCCCAAGGCACAGTCGATGCGCAGCTCGCCTACAGCGGCGGCGTCGAACAGAAAATGTCCGCGACAACGACGCAATCCACGACCCTCGCGAGCGCCACAACGCAACCCGCGACGCAGCCGCTCGCGATGAAGCTCGTCATCGTTCCGCGGGCGCTTTCGGTCACCCCAACGTCGGTTCCGTATCGACTCGATAATGTGCAGGGCGAAGTGACGATCCTTCCCGATCGCGTGAGCTTCACGAACCTGCAGGCGAAGCACGGGGATGCGAATTTCAACATCACCGCCACGGGACTTTTCGGCGACCAGGGGAAATGGGATTTTCTGCTCAAGGGCGATCAGGTCGCGGTAGATGACGATCTGCGCAAGGCGCTGCCGGACACGCTCGGCTCGCTCATCCAATCGTCGAAGTTGACGGGGAAGATTGGATTTCAATTTTCGAAGCTGATCGTCACGCCATCGGCGCCGAATCCCACGACCAAGACAGCCAAGTCAACCACCTCCCCAAGCGGCGACGTCGATGTCGACTTCGCGTGCAACCTCACGACGAGCGGCGCGTCAATCGACGTGGGCGTGCCGCTTGAGAAAGTCACCGGCAGTGTTGCCTTGGAAGGTTCGTCGAAGCGCGGCAAGATCGATCGGCTCGGCGGGCATATCGATGTGCCGTCGCTCACACTTGCCCAGCGGCCGGTGACCAACTTCCGCGCGGATCTCATGAAGAACCCGGGCAACGACGTGATGCAACTTGACAACATGGAAGCGCGCATCGCGGACGGTGAGCTCGCCGGTCGTGTTGGATGGATCTCGCCCGATGTCGGCATAGCGCGATATGCCCTGGAGATGAACCTGCGCAACGCGGACGTCAAACAGCTCGCGGGCGAAACCGCGGGGGATATGAAAGGTCAGGTCTCCGCCAGTGTTTCGCTGGAAGGGAACTGGAGCGATCCGAACAGCCGCCGCGGACGAGGCGACGTCAGCGTAACCGGTCAGGACATGTACAAGATTCCCGTGGTGCTTGGGTTGCTCCAGATCACGAATCTTTCGCTGCCGATCACGAGCCCGTTCAACGAAGCCAACTGCCGATACAGCGTGGACGGCCAGCGCGTCAGCTTCGAATCGATCGAGCTGCGCGCGAAGGAAATGATGATGCAGGGCAACGGCCATCTCGATTTCGGCACCAAGCAGGTGAAGATGACGTTCGTCACCGACAGCACCACATGGCCGAAGATTCCGATCGTCGGCGATCTGCTGCAGGGGGCGCGACACGAGCTGCTTCAGATCCACGTGCAGGGGACGCTGGAGGAGCCGAAGGTGAGCGCGTCGATGATGAACACCTTCACCACCACGATCGACAAGGTCTTTAAGGGGAACGATACGGATAAGCCGACGAAATCCGGAAAATAGGAGACTCATTTTGTGGTGGCACCGACATTTCTGTCGGTGATTGGGCACGGTACTCCATGACCAATGTGGGTCGATGAGTACATCGCCCCATCACAGGCAGGAATGCCTGTGCCACCCAATCCATGCATTTGCCCCCCGCGTTCATTTCACTCAGGGGCGGTTTTCGTATAAATTTTGTTTAGATGACGGATCCTCCGCCGACATTTCTGGATGTGCCGACCTTGCTCGAGCAAAGCCAGCCGCGCCATAACCCCAATGTGCTGCTGTACGCCGCCGCCGCGTTTGTGCTGCTCGTGTTCACAAGCGCCTATTTCAGCAGCGCCTCGGGCACGGCGGCGACGCTGGTGAATGACATGTCGAGCATCGCGATGCTCGGCATCGTCTTCGCGATGGGCGTCGCGACGTGGCGCGTCGCGAGACGAGCTCGCTCGGAACAGGAACAGCTCGCGGCGATTGAGGAGCTGATGCAATTGCGCCGCTGGCCGGATGCGGCCGTGCTGGTCGAGCAGATTCTGAGCAAGCCGACGCGTACGCCGCAGGCGCGCGTGCAGGCGCTCCTCTACCTCTCGTCCGTGCTTACGCGGTACCACCGCTTTGAAGATGCCATCCGGGTGCAGAACGAATTGATCGAGCATGTGAACTTCGATCCGAACACCGCTCACGCACTGCGGCTCGCGCGCGCGATGGCGATGCTGCATGAAGATCACCTCTTCGATGCGGATCGCGCGATCAGCGAGCTGCGGCGGCAGGATCCGAATCGGCAGTCCGCTGGCCTTGCGCTCGTCGAAATCTACCGCGATGTGAAGACAGGGCATCCGCATGAGGCGATCGAGATGTTCGACGCGATGAAGCCCGCGATGCAGCAACAACTCGGCCATCGCATCGCTGATGCATATGCACTGATGGGCAAAGCCTATGATCTGGTTGGCCGCGAGCTCGAAGCACGAGCCGCGGTGGAAAATGCAACGGTTCTGGCGCCGGCGGGGGAGCTGGCGCGGCGATACAGTGAGTTCGCTTCGCTGCTGGAGAAGTACAAGCCCGCGACCGCGCCGGCGAAGGCTGCCTGATTGGCTCAAATGATTTCGACCGAAGTTGCCATCTCGAAACTTCGCCGCGACCTCACGGTCGGCGCGATGATGAAGTGGATCATGATCGCCGGGTTTGCGCTGGCGCTGGTCATCGGGCCGTTCGTCGGCGCGCGCAGCGAATTGCTCATCGGCATGGCGCTGCTCGGCGCCGGTTGGATGGCGTGGGGTTTTCGCAGCTTTCGTGACACCCATCGCGCGACGCAGTTTCCGTCGCTGATTGCGACCGGTCAGTTTGATGTCGCTGAGGATCAGATCGAGCGGCTCGTGCGAACGTTTTCGCCGTTCAAGAACGTGAAGCTGCTGGGCGTCCATCACCTTGCGATGCTGCGCCACGCGCAAAGCCGCTGGCAGGACACCGCCGCTCTGTGCCGGGCGCTGCTTCGTCAGCGGCTCGGTTCGATGAGCGGACTCAATAAGACGAGCCGATTGATCCTGGCGGACGCGCTGCTGGAGATGAACGATCTTCCCGGCGCGTACGAAGCGATCGAGCGGCTCTACGACCAGCGGCTGTCGCTCAGCGAAGCGATGAACCTGATGGCCATCCAGCTCGATTACGAGTCGCGGATCGGCGCGTGGGATTCGATGATGCAGAACCTCGCATACAAGGTTCAGCTGGCGGAAGTGATGAACACCGCGAGCAGTGCGCGAACACAGGCGCTGCTGGCGCTCGCGGCAAAGAAGACCGGTCGAAAAGATTGGCACGAATGGCTTCGGCGGCGCGTCGAGCTGCTCACGGACGTGCAAAAGCTCGCGACGCAGAGGCCGTTGTTGTGGGAAGTGTGGGAGGCGGAGAAGAGAAGCCAGGAGCCAGAAGCCAGAAGCCAGTAGCGCGAATTTTTTCTGGCTTCTGGCTTCTGGCTTCTGGCTACTGGCTACTGGCTACTGGCTACTGGCTACTGGCTTCTTCGCACTGACACGGAGGTCGTATGAGATTGCGAATGATCTTTGGCGCTGCCGGCGCCATGTCGCTGATGCTGCTGGCGTTTTTTGTGTGGCAGCAGGCGCAGGATTGGACCGCGACGATGTCGCGGCCGGCGGTTGCAATCTGGTCGGCGCGCAGCGCCGCGATCGGATTTGCGGCGGCGGCGCAGGTGGTGCTTTTGACGTTTGTCGTCGGCGCGATTTACCAGCGCGATCTGTTCGGCAACGTGCTGCGATTGTGCGCCGGATTGCTCTGCTCGATCGCGCTCGTGAGCGCGGTGGCGCTCGCGCTGGCGGGGCGATAAGTCTGCGAAACGTTCGTCATACAAAAACGGGAATGACTGAATGCATATTCGATCTGATCTGCGGTGGCTGGTTTCGGGAACGTTTCTTTCGGCGGTTGCATTTCTATCGCCGGCGGTGAGCGCGCAGGATTCGGGAGCGGCGGCGCTGGCGGACCGCTACGCCGAGATGGCGCGCGACGTTCTCTCCGGCAAAACGATCGGCAAGACGCAGATGGAAACATCGACGGCGCTGCTTGAGGCGGCCGTGCGCGAGAACCCCACCGAACCGCGTTTGCTGCAATTGCTCAAGGAAGCGTATCTCCAGACCGGAAACACTGAAGCGGCGCTGAAGACGATTTCGGATTATCGCAAGCTGCAACCGACGGATCGCGTCGCGCAGACTCAGCTGATCGACCTTTACCTGGCGAAAATGGAATCGGCCGACGCGCGGGAGAAGTATCTGCTCGAACTTCTCGGCAACAGCGCGCTGCCGGCCGAGGTTCGGGCGCATTGCGGCGTGAAGGGCGCGAGAGTTCTGCTCGATCGCGGGGATGACACGCAGGCGAAGCAGGTGCTCGAGCAGGCGCTGGCGCTGAATCCGCTGGACGCCGCGGGGCTGCGCTTGCGTTACGAATTGGTGCGGAATGGGACCAGCGCTCAGCGCACGCATGCGCTGTTTGCGCTGCTTCGCGCCAACCCGTCTCAGCCGGCGGTGATGGCGCGTATCGCCGCGGAGTTCGCCTCAGAGGGGGTGGCCGACACCTCGATTCACTGGTACGACCGCAGTCTCACGCTCGCGCAGAAGCTGGGCCTCGGACTCGATCCCAACGATTTTCTCCAGCGCGCGATCGAGTATCTCGTGAGCGGCCAACCCAAGACAGCCGAGCCGTTGATCGGTCCGCTCGTGCAGAGCGACCCGTCGAATCTCTCCGCCCTGACCGTCGAACTGCTTTGTGCTCGCGCCAACGGCGACAAGGATGCCCAGGCTCATTGGATCGCACAGGCGTTCGAGGTGCTGGCGAATCGCCTCAACGCGGTGGATGCAGCCATCAACGGCAAACCCTCGGCAACCACTAAGCCTTCGACCAATCCGAGCGAGCGGCTGCCGGATCTCGTTGCCGATGCGAAGGCCGCTGCGCAAAGCGACAACAAAAATCTTCACGACGTGCTGGCGCAGACGCTGGTGGATTTCGCATGGCTTGAAATCTACTACAACGAAAAACCGCAGCTCGCGACGCAGGCAATCGACGCGCTCAAGATCCTGCTGCCGCAGGATAGCCCCGTCGTCCCGCGGCTTGAGGGATGGTCATTTCTTGTTTTGAAACGAAACGACGAAGCGAAGGTGAAGCTCTCGGCGCTGGCGGACAAAGATCCGCTCGCCAAGGCGGGGCTGGTGCTGATTTCGCCCGCCGATCAGAAGGACCAGGCCGCGAAGCTTCTGCAGGAGAACGCGAGCGAACTCGAGGGCGCACTGCTGTTCGACATGTTTCGTCCGCTCGCTCTGAAGATCGTGCCGGGACCCGATGCGGCGGCGCTCACGGCAGAGCAGCAGGCGTTCCCGACGGAGTGGCTCGACATCCTCGACCGGCCGAAGGATTTCTATTCGCTCATCGCTGAGCCGCTCAAGATCTCGTATCTCTTCGGCGAACCGATGTTCGTGCGCGTGACGCTGCTGAATGTCAGCAAGTACGAACTGACGGTGGGCCCGGAAGGCGCAGTACGTCCGGACCTCTGGTTCGATGCGAATGTTCGCGGGGTGCATCAGGCCGATTTGCATGGCGTCGCGTTCGAACGACTCGGCCACCAGACTGTGCTTCGTCAGAACGAATCGGTTTCTGTGGTCGCGCGCGTCGATCGCGGCGAGCTGCGCACGCTGCTGATGAGCAATCCGGTGGCGGCGATCTCGATTTTCTTCAGCGTATTTACAAACCCGGTGCAGGGTGGGCAGAACATCACGTTCGGCCCCGCCGGTTTTCGCGAGCAGGCGAAGTCGGTCGTGGAACGCGCGCCCAGTCCGATCAGTCAGCCCGAACAACAGCGGGCGCAGTTGCAATTGCTCAACAGTCCCGATCCCGCCGCGCGCATGTGCACGGCGGAGCTGTTTGCGACGTATGCCAGCCTGCTGAGGGCGCAGACGAACGTGCCGGACGCGCAGAAGCAGGCGGCGGGAAAGCTCATCGACGCGATCGATCCGCTGACGAACGACAAGTCGCTGCAGGTTCGCGTGTGGGCGTCGTATCTGATGGCGACGCTCGCGGCCCCGGATAAGCGGCCGCAGCGCATCGCGAAGATGGTGTCGGATCCGCAGTGGGAGATGCGCGTATCGGGTCTCGCTGCGGCGACGATCCTTCCGGCGGACCAATTGCAGCAGACCGTCGCGCCGGTGGCGAAGGACGGCGATCCCGTCGTGAGCAAGCTCGCAACGGCGATCCTTACGCAATCGAAAGCCGCAGCAACGCAGCCCGCGTCGCAACCGACGACGATGACGGCGCCGGGCATAGGTGGAGTGGTTCCACCCGCGGCGGGACAAGCCGCGCCGGCGAACCCGGGCGCGAATCCAGCTCCGTAAGTTTGAGCGAGGCACGCATTGACATCGAAGCCGCGAGAGCGAGTGAGCTTCTCGGAAGACTTCCGCCGATTCTTTCAGCGCGGCCTCGCGGCGCTTCTGCCAACGCTCATCACGCTCTGGCTGCTCATCTGGGTCTGGAATTTCCTGTGGAACTCGCTCGGCGTGCACCTCATCTGGCTGGTGAAGTACGCGCAGTACAACCTCGGCGGGCCGGATGCGCAGTGGGGCAACGTCAACCGCATGTGGGAGATCCGCACGCCGGAATGGTTTAAGCAGCTGATCGGCGTGACGCTCGCGATCGTGCTCGTGTATGTCGTCGGGCTCTTCGTGGGTAACTTGATCGGCCGAACTTTCTGGCGCGTCGGCGAAAAGCTGGCGATGAAGATCCCGATCATCCGCGCGATCTACCCCGCCGTGAAACAAGTGACCGATTTTCTTTTGCAGGAGCGCGCCCAACTCCAATTCAGCCGCGTCGTCGCTGTTCAACCGCATACGAGCAACATCTGGTCGATCGGGCTGGTCACCGGCGCGGGATTACGTCCGCTGCAGGACGCGACGGGCAGCGAAATGATCTCCGTCTTCGTCCCGTCGTCGCCGACCGCCTTCAGCGGATACGTCCTCGTCGTCCCGCGAGAATCCGTCGTCGAACTCCCGCTCACAGTAGAAGAAGCGATGCGCCTCCTTGTGAGCGGCGGGGTAATCAACCCGCTCGACCGCGCATCGTTGCCCGAAAGCGCGACAACGCTCTAACCCGACCGACGTTTTCTCGTCTCATGAACTGGTCCCGTCATAAAGTCTTCGATCGACGCTAATAAGCCCGCATCGATGAAAGCACTGTCAAGTTCGCGACGATCGCGGCGAGGGGCAGCGCAACCGAAATGACTATGTAGGCGATCAACCACCCGCGCGAGCAGCGACCCATGACGATGAACGTGCAGAACACTGCTGCGAGAAGCAGTGCACTGTTCGCAACGATGTTCAGAGGAAAGAGGTACACGATTGCACCCAATCCCGTGACTGCGTTGCCGACGAGAAGCAAGTAGGTGTTCACGGCAATCACAACCACGACCACAATTCCGATCCCCATCGCTGCAGCATTGCGACGCGGCATCGGAACCGGTGCGTGATAGTCAATCGGCTGCCTCGTCATCGCACTCCCAACATTGCCTCTACTTCGTCACCGGTGGCTATACACTAAATCGTCTTAACCCGAACATTCCTCCACCTGCACTTCGCGCCTTTGTTCCATTGCCTCACACCGCCATGCACCTGGAACGCAATCGGCCCCTTGCGCCCGAGTTTCTCTTTCATCTCATCCTTGTTGTAATCCGGCTGCGGCGATGTCGCGCCGTCGAAGTCGGCCATCTTCACGTCGTTGATCCACGTGGTGATCCGCGGATACTCGCCCACGCAGCGCACGCGAAGCGCATTCCACTCGCCGATCTTCCACGCCTTCAACCACTCGTCCGCGGTCGCGCTATAGAGCAGATAATCCGGCTTCCACGCGACGGGCCGCTCGTCGGGCTTTGTCGTCAAACTCTTCAGCTCTCCCTGCTCGTTCAGCTTCCCGAAAATGTTGAACGGGCGAATGATCATCCGCTTGTCGCCGCCGGTCGCCTCCGTCGAAATCCATCCGACGTTCCCGTGATCGTGGTAGTCGACGTACACCTGGAAACACACCCCTTGTTCATTGGTCCGCAGGAACACGCCGCTGTCGATGCCCCAGTCCGGCTTCAGTTCCAGCCGCAGCTCAAAATCCCCATATGCCTGGTCCGTCATCAGCATCCCGCCATTGCCCAGCGGCTCCTGCCGCCCGGTGATGGCCCCATCCTCCACCTCCCACCTCCCGCCCGTGCCATGCCCGATCTTCTGCCTGTTCGTGTGCCACCCCTCGAGCGTCTTCCCATCAAAGATCGAAACAAACCCCTCCTTGGTCGGCTTCTCCTCGTCAGCCAAAACCCATCGGCTAAGAGCCGACCCCGCCAACCCCGCCGAAACCACCGACGCCAAAAAACCCCGCCGCGGAATTGAATCATTCTTCATGGTTTTGTCTCTAAGGATCAGTCAGCCCACGTCGCTCATGTTGATGATTCGGCCTCCTCTTGTCGAGACGACCGGGCGTGGAAGGGCCAATGACCAAGCACCAATGACCAATCAATGACCTAAGCACCAATGACCAACGAAGCGCCAATGCACCAATGATCAAAGGTTCGCGCGCCGGCCTGTGCATTCATTGAGACATTTGGACATTGGGATTTGATTGGTCATTGGCACTTGGTCATTGGCCATTGCCAACAGACTCCGCCACCCTCGCCGTCCCGCATTCCGGGCATCGCTCCGGCGTGGCGCGGAGGTCGTAGCCGCACTGCATGCAACGCCCGGTTTGGCGCGAAGCTCGGGAGCGAAGCACGAGACGCACTCGCCAGCCGACGAGCGTTAAGAGAGCGAGCCAGCTGATCAGAATCAACCAAATGGGCGCGCGGGCTAAAGTGTCGACCGACAGGATCCATTGGACGAAGCGATGATTCTCATCGACGAGTTGCTCTTCACGGTAACGATAGAGAACGAAACTTCCCTGGGACACCGTGAGCACGACATACTGCGGCGCTGTGTCCAATTCACCTTGGGAACCTATCACACTGACGTCGCCCGTGTGGAACGCGCGAATGTCCGCATGAGAACGCCGATAGAGATTGGCGGTCCAGACGAAGCCGACGACGCAAAACGCGAGCAGACCTGTCCATGCGATCAGGCGGCGGCGCCCGCTGCGAATAAAGGGCATCGGAATCGGATTGTTGCGGCTCTCGGGCTGATCAGTGGTGATGATCATTCGTTTGAGGTGCCTTAGGATCAGATTTCACCTCGGCCTCCCGCGTGGTCGGCAATTTGCGAATCTCCACTACATCGTCCGGCTGGAGGGACACATCGCTGAGCTCGCCGCTAATGATATCTTTCAGCGCTCGATCGATCCGTAGGTGTCCGCCGTCTGCTGTCTTCTCCTGAATTACGATATTCCAGAGCGCTGCCTCTGACTCTTGCACGCCGGCAACTTCGAGGGCTGCCCGACGCGCGGTGAGCGACGTTTCATTTTCGAGCTTGATGTCCCCGGTGGTCGGCGCGTCACCCGTGATATGTACCCTGCGCAGAATCGCCGGTGTTCGTGGAAAGGGGTTCTCAGTCACATAAATCTCATCCTCTGGGAGTACTTCTTCGTTTTTCGGCGAGCCTGGCTTCATGACCTCCTGAAGCCACACTTCATACGAAATCGTCCCTTTTCCGTTTCCGCTCATCCTTGCTGTGTGCACGTACCATCTGCCAGGCTCAATGCCAGCGCGCTTGATCGCGTCTTTCAGCGTCATTGCGTGTTTCGCCTCAAACACGCCGCTTCGCCGAACGTGTCCCGTCACGTAATAACTGAATGCCGAACGAGCCTCTGATCCTTGTGTGGGCTGAGTTGTGGATGATGTCGTCGGAACAGCTGCACGCGCCATGGGATTGAGGTACGACAATTCGGGCAGCGGGCAGAACAGCAGAAGCAGTCCCACGGCAGTGGACTTAATGGTTATCCGTAATAGACCCATGTGGCCTCCTCGCGCGGGTGAACCAAACGAGGCAGGACACAATCGCCCAATCATCCGGCCCCATTTGGTGAAAGCCCCATCCGGTCCCCGCGATTATGCCGCGAGCGGGGGGAGTTGTGCAAATGTTCTGCGATGACCGAAACGGCGATGGTGTTGCGGAAATCGGGCGCGATTACGGGTCATTCACGCGCGTGTACGAGTCATTCACGCGCGTGTACGAGTCATTCACGCGCGTGTACGAGTCATTCACGCGCGTGTACGAGTCGTTCACGCGCGTTTTTGATCCGTTCACGCGCGTGTGGGCGAGAAAAACGCGCGCGAACAAACCACTCCCGCGCACGCACAGCCTAAACCTGCTCGGCAACTTCCTTTTTCTCGGACTTGGATTTCCTCGCCTGTTTAAGGCTGCAGGGGGATGGAAAAGGTGGCATTCAGAATATTTTGGGGAATCAGCTGGGCTCTATGCCCCAACCCGAATCAAGGCAACCCGGCGCCGTCGACCGCCGAAGTAAGCGACGGCGTCTACAGAGTCACCTCGCTGGCAGCGGGGTGAGCAAGTCCTTACACTCCACTGGTGTCCAAATCGCGTGTGCCTGGATGCATTTTGCGGCGCGGCTTACGGAAGCGGTTTCCTGTACAATGTTCCGTGCGAATGATGTCGAGGGGTCAAATTGGTTCGTACGGAAGGAGTACAAATGAACGTCGTCGTCTCTTCTCGCCACATGGATGTCACACCGCCGCTTAAGACCTACGCTGAACAGAAGGCCAACAAACTCACGAAATATTACGATCGCATTCAGGAGATCGAAGTGGTCCTGGACGCGGCGAAGGATCGCACGAAAGTGGAAATGATCGTGAACGCTGAGCACAAGAACATGTTCATCGCCCATCATGACGAAGGCGACGCGTATGCGTGCATCGATCAGTGCGTCGACAAGCTCGAGCGGCAGTTGAGCGATCACAAGAAGAAGATCCGCAATCGGAAACATCCGGAAGTGGAGAAATGATGCCCGGCGGCGCGGGCAGACGCGACGCAGAGAAAGGTTCGAGTACGCTTATGAAGTTGAGAGAATTTATTTTGACAGAGGCAATCGTCCCCGATCTGGCGGCGAGCGAGCGCAACGGCGTCATCCAGGAGTTGGTGCAATCGCTTGCCACCGCGGGGGCGCTTCCGCAAGACGCGATCGAAGAAGTCGTCGCGGCGCTGATCAAGCGCGAAGAGAACGGATCGACCGGGTTTGGGAAGGGCGTGGCCGTTCCACACGTCAAGCATCCGAAGATCAAGAAGATGGCCGGCACGGTAGGGCGCAGCGCGAACGGGGTGGATTTTTCGGCGCTGGATCACCAGCCGGTCTACAGCATCGTGCTGCTGCTTTCGCCGGATAATCAACCGCAGCAGCATCTGCAGGCGATGAACATCATCTTCACCAACCTTCAGAAAGACATGTTCCGAAAGTTCCTCCGCCAAAGCGAAACGAAGCAGGCGATTGTCGACCTGCTCGACGAGGCCGATCAAGGGAAGTAGTTGTCAGTTGCCAGTTGTCAGTTGGTAGTAGGGCCTGCACTGACAACTGCCAACTGAAAACTGACAACTGTTCTATGCCTACGGCTTCGAAAGAAATCGTCGTGAGCAATACAATGGGTCTGCATGCCCGGCCGGCGATGCAATTTGTAGATTTGGCGAATCAGTTCACGTCGGAGGTTCGCGTGCTCAAGGGTGGCGACGAGCCGGTCGAGGCGGACGGTAAGAGCGTGATGCAGATGATCGTCCTGGAAGCGACGCAGGGCACGCCGCTGACGATCGAAGCCAACGGCGACGACGCCGATGAGGCGGTCAAGCAGTTGGCGGAGCTGTTTGAATCGAAGTTTGGGGAAGAGTGAGAATGGAAGAAGCCAGTAGCCAGTAGCCAGAAGCCAGAAGGGCGCGGTCACCGCCTTACTTCTGGCTCCTGGCTTCTGGCTCCTGACTTCTGCGTACGATGGAGATCAAAAAGGGTATCGGTGTTTCGCCTGGGGTCGTCATCAGCACGGCAATCGTGATTGATGCCGAAGATCTTGTCATTCCCAAGCGAAACATCACGCCCGACGCGATCCCGCACGAAATCGAACGCTTGAGTAGGGCAATAGATGCCACCATCGTCGATCTGCAAAAGCTCCGCGACGACGTCACGAATCAGCACGGCAAAGAGATCGGCGGAATCTTCGACTTTCACATCGGCATCCTGCGCGACAAATTGCTGCGCAATCAGATCGTCGCGGAAATCGAGAAGAATCATGCGACCGCAGAGTACGCGTCCAGCGTGGTGATGCGACGATATGCGAACAAGTTCCTTGCGATGACCGACCGCGTGCTCTCGGAGCGCGTGAAGGACATTCACGACATCGAAAAAGGGTTGCTGCGGTCGCTCATCGGACAGAAGCATCAGGATCTGGCGCATCTAACGCAAGACGTGATCGTCATCGCGCACGATCTTCTGCCGAGCCAGACCGCGGCGCTCGATCGCTCGCACGTCAAAGGGTTCGCCACCGACGCCGGCGGGCGTACGAGCCACACCGCGATCGTCGCTCGCGCGATGGGCATTCCCGCCGTCGTCGGCCTGGGAAATATCACGTCCGAAGTCAGTGGCGGGGATCAGGTCATCATCGACGGCACGCGCGGGATGGTGATCGTCAATCCGGACGAAGATCAGCTAACCGAGCATCGGGAGTACGAGAAAAAGCAGCTACAGCTCGAGAGCGATCTCGCCACGCTGCGCGATCTCCCCGCTCAGACGCTCGACGGCCATGCCGTCAGCTTGCAGGCGAACATCGAATTCCCCGGCGAGATCGATGACGCGGTGATCCGTGGCGCGCAAGGCATCGGTCTGTACCGCACCGAATTTCTCTACCTCGCCGCCGATCACGAGCCGGATGAAGAGGAACATTACGCAGCGTATGCCGAAGCCCTCGAACGCCTGCAGGGCAAGCCGCTGGTCATCCGCACCCTGGATCTCGGAGCCGACAAATACACGCAGGAAAAAGCCCAGAATCCCGAGCGCAACCCATTCCTCGGCGATCGTTCGATCCGCATGTGCCTGCACGACATTCCGATGTTCAAGCGCCAATTGCGGGCAATCATGCGGTCCAGCGTGCTCGGGGATGTGCGCATCATGTTCCCGATGATCAGCACGCTCATGGAGCTTCGGCAGGCTAAAATGGTGCTGAACGATGTGATCGAGGAGCTGGAAGAGGATGGTATTCCCTTCCGCCGGGACATTCCGATCGGCATCATGATCGAGGTGCCGTCCGCGGCCCTGATGGCCAACAATTTTGCGAAGGAAGTGAACTTTTTTTCGATCGGCACAAACGACCTGATTCAATACACGCTCGCGGTGGATCGCACCAACGAGCGTGTGGCTGGATTGTTCTGCCCCGCCCACCCCGCCGTCCTGGCCTTGATCCGCGATGTCATCCGCGCCGGAGCGCGAAACAGCGTCAGCGTGAGCGTCTGTGGTGAAATGGCGGGCGAACCATTGTACACTCTCTTGCTCCTGGGATTGGGCCTGACCACGTTCTCGATGAACGGCCCCGATATTCCCGAGGTGAAAAAGATTATCCGCTCGGTCACCACTGAACATGCGCGCAACGTTGCGCGGAAGGTGATGAGCTTTGACAGCGAACGACAGGTGATGCATTTCCTGCGTGAGGAGACGCGGAAAATCATCCCCGAGGCATTTTAGGAATTGCGGGTTGCTGGTTGCTTGTTGCTGGTCGCAGGGCGTCACTGCTCTCCCACCAACACGCAACCAGCAACCTGCAACAAGCATCTGATGGCAAAAGAACTGCTGATTAACGTCGCGGAAGGCGAGGAATGCCGGATCGCGCTGCTCGATGGGGACAAGCTCGACGAACTCTACATGGAGCGAACCAGCTCCACTTCCCACGTCGGAAACATTTACAAGGGCCGCGTCACCAACGTCGAACCGAGCATTCAGGCCGCGTTCATCGATTTCGGTTTGGGGCGCAACGGCTTCCTGCACATCTCGGATTTGATGCCGAGTTATTTCGGACGGAAGGGCGATGATTACAACGAATCCGTCGGCCGAAAGATGGCGCGGCGCGATCGTCCGCCGATCCAGCGCTGCCTGCGCCGCGGCGATGAGATCATCGTACAGATCATCAAGGAAGGCATCGGCACGAAGGGCCCGACGCTGACGACCTACCTGAGCATCCCTGGCCGAATCCTCGTGATGATGCCGGGCATGAGCAAGTTCGGCATCAGCCGCAAAATCGAAGACGACGCCGAACGCAAACGTCTCCGCGGAATTCTCGACTCGCTCAAGCCGATCGACGAAGTCGGCTTCATCATTCGCACCGCGGGGGTCGGCAAGACCAAGACCGAAATCCAGCGCGACCTGACGTACCTGACGCGCCTGTGGCTGAACATTGAGAAGAAGCGCAAGGAACCGGCGCCCGTCGAGCTCTACACCGAAGGCGATCTCGTCACGCGCACCGTGCGCGACGTGTTCACGAGCGACGTGGATCGCATCATCGTCGACAACAAGGACGTCGCGAAGCGGATCAAGGAGTTCTTCAAGATCGCGATGCCGCGAACGAAGAACAAGGTCGACCTGTATGAAGACCCGATTCCACTCTTTCACAAATACGACATCGAGCGCGAACTCGAGCAGATGTACTCGCGGCACGTGCCGCTGCCATCGGGTGGGTCGCTGGTGATCGACTCGACCGAAGCGATCGTCGCGATCGACGTGAACAGCGGAAAGTTCCGCGATCACAGCGACGCGGAAATGACCGCCTTCAAGACCGACATGGAGGCCGCCGACGAAATCCCGCGGCAGCTGAAGCTGCGCGACCTCGGCGGCGTGATCATCTGCGACTTCATCGATC
Source organism: Phycisphaerae bacterium (assembly GCA_025924315.1). Taxonomy (GTDB): domain Bacteria; phylum Planctomycetota; class Phycisphaerae; order Tepidisphaerales; family Tepidisphaeraceae; genus JAICIO01. The sequence continues at coordinate 28,371 of JAICIO010000034.1, read as the reverse complement.
TCCGCTACGACCGGCACCGCCGCGAGCTGTGGAAGAAGATGAACGACAACTTCAAGAAGGACCGCGCAAAGACCAAAGTCCTTCCGATGAGCCAATTCGGCATCATCGAACTCACCCGCCAGCGCATGCGCCCGAGCCTCAAGCGATCGATCTATTTCGATTGCCCGCACTGCAAAGGCAGCGGGCTTGTGAAAACGCCGGAGAGCATGAGCCTCGACGTGATGCGACGCCTCGCGATCGCGGTGCATGACCTGAAGGTCGCGCGTGTGGAACTCAGCGTTTGCCCGGACGTCAGTTTCTATCTGCTCAACAAGAAACGCAGCCAGCTTTCGCGGCTCGAAGCGGAAACCAAGAAGCGGATCATCGTCAAAATGGATCCGCATCTCGGCCTCGACGAGATGAAGCTCGAGCTGTTCGATTCGCGCGATGGATCGGTGTATCTGCAGGAGCTCGGCATGCTGCCGGGCGACCTGGTGAACGATCCGCGGCGACGACATCAGCAGCCGACGCGCAACCGGCGCGATCAACGCGACCAGCGCGGTCGCGGGCCTCAACCGCAGGGCCGTCAAGACCATCCGCGGCACGAAGAGCGCGAAAGCGAGGCGTTCGATGTCGAAGAGGTCGCCGAGGCGCACGCCGCGGAGGACTCCGACGAATCGGGCGCAGAGATCGAAGAACCGGTGGAAGCGGTTGAGTCGGATGAAGCCGCTGAAGCAGTTGAACCGCAGGACGCCGGGTCGAATCGCGGCGCATCGGAAGGCGACCAGCAGCCAGGCGGCCGGCGTCGCCGGCGCCGAGGCCGCCGTGGCGGTCGCGGACGAAATCGCGGCGGACAGCAGCAACAAACACCCTCGAACGAACAACAAGGACAGCATCCTGCCGACGTCGAAGCGGGGCACGAAGATGTCGAGCCGACCGAAGAGGTCGAGGAGAACGCCGAAGAATCCGCCGAGCCCTCCGCCGAAGCAAATCAGTCGGCCGAAGGTGAACCGACAGACCAGGAAGGTCAGCCCAAGCGTCGCCGGCGCCGTCGCGGTGGACGTCGTCATCGTCGTCGCAAGCAGAACGGCGAGAACACAAACGCGAACGGCGAGCCGTCCGCGGAAGCATCGGATGAGCCCGCTGAAGTGGATGCCGAAGTGGACGAAGTCAAAGCCGAACGCTCACCCGCGGAGCCTCCGCCCGAGGTGACGCGCACCGGCTCAACCGATCGTCACCTCGTGAACGACGAGCCCGTCGAACCCCAACCCGCCCGTCGCCCGCGAAGCTATCGCGACCTCGACGAAGTGCCGGATGATTTCGACGATTGATAAACTCGCGCCTCGCGCGAATGTCATCCTGAGCGAAGCGAAGGATCTCCATTTTGAGAGCTCCTCTCGATCCCGAGATCCTACGCTGCGCTCAGGATGACACGCTTCGTTCACAACCACTGCTTCAAAAACGCCACAATTTCCGCCCGCATTTCCGGCGTTTCCTGATGCGGCACATCTTGACGAAACAGCTTCCACGCCTCCGGATGGCCGGCCTCCGCGTAAACTTTCTTCAACTCCGCATCGATCCGATCCAGCCCATCCGTCGGCGTTAGCCGATCCAAATTCCCCGCGAGTCCCAAATGCGGCCGCGGCGCGATCAACGCATTGATCTGCGCCGCAGTGAAATGCTTCATCAGCGACGGCACGTAGTAATACACGCCATGCGCATCGAGCGACTTGTGATCGATCAGCGCCTGATAATCCGTGAGACAACAGATATCGACGCAAACCTTGATCCGCTCATCCAGCGCCGCCGCCCACCACGCCATCGTGCTCCCCATCGAGAGCCCCAGCGTCGCGATGCGGCTTGAGTCCACATCCTCGCGCGTCACCAGATAATCCATCGCCCGCAGCGTGTCATATACCATCATTCCCCACATCACCTGGCCATGCCAAAGCATGTCCTTAAAGATCTCCGTCTCTTTCCGCGTCGCCCGCTCCCCGAACGCCCAATGATCAATACACAGCGCGGCGTAACCCAATTCCGTCAGCTCGTTCGCATAAGGCTTACTGAAGAGAATCTTCCGACTCTTGAGCAACTCATCCTTCCCCAACGGATAATCCCCGCCATGCGCATGGTTGTAGAGCACGGCCGGCACCCGAGCCGATTTGCGGCTTAGCGGGAAAACAAAATACGCCGGCACTTCCTCAATCCCATTCAAATCCAGCACGAGCTTCTCGAGCCGATATCCCTCGCGCTCCTCCTCCGAAACCTTCCGCACCCAAATCTTCCGATCCCGCGCCGGCAGATCGCCCATCAACCCATACAACTCCTCCCGCCGCTGTTTCGAATTGCGCATGCCCACCATCGTAGCACGGGCTACCAGCCCGTGCATTCGACGTCGCTCCTCGGCATAATCGCAACGCGGATGCAGACCTAACGAAAAGGGGCTATGCGAGCCGGCGGAACAATCCTCATCTCAGACAAGCACGCACGGATGAAACCTTGCGTGCGTTGCGGGTACAGCTTGACGCGAATCGCCGATGCGCGGAACTGCCCCGAATGTGGCTTGGCGGTCCGCATCACGCTGGCCGGAAATTCGGGCCTGGAATGGAGCAGTCCCGGCTGGCAACGTTTCATGGCTTTTGCGTTTGGCGTGCTTGCGTTCGGCTCGCTTTGCAAGGTGGTCGCGTCGGCTGCGGATTTGACCTTGCGATTGGCTCTGAGAGATCTGCATCGACTGACCACGAAGGTTTTTCTCGTTCTGTACTGGACGAGGAGAGTCCCCAACGACGCGTGGCCGATCATCACCGGTATTGCCTTGTGCCTGCTCGCGAAACACGAACGCCGATACCCCGATCGATCGCGCATCTCGCGCAGGCTTACGCTCGCAGCGGGGATCGGGTTGCTCATGCTCAGCGTGCTGCATCTGATCGTCGTACAGCTGGAGGATGGACCGACGATCGCGTGGGTGCGCTACTACCTTTGGCGAACGCTCCTGCCCCCTTGGCCGCAGGTGGTCATCGCGATCCTCAGCTGCGCGATGTCCCTCGAATTCGCGCGGCGCGGCCACTCGCGGTGGCTGAAGAAACTCTCCCAACTGCCCCTTTGGGCCGCAGCCGCGGGCACCGTGATCTGGTTCTTTGACCTCGACCAATTCTCATGGTGGCTGCGCACGATCGTCTGGGATTGGCTCTTCCCGCTCTCCATCATCTCGATGTCGATCCTGACGATTCATGTACTGCGCGTCAGTGCCCGCGAGGCCACCGCGAACTGGGTCAGCGATGCTTAAACGCTGGCAGGGACTGGCGGCTCGTGCTACGTTGCCGCGACGACGCACCCACGAACCTGAAGAAGGAGTACCTGATGCCCAACACCCTCCGCTTCCATCGCGTGCTGAAGACGACGCCCGACAAAGTCTATCGTGCGTTTCTCGATCCCGACGCGGTCGTGAAATGGCTCCCGCCGCACGGGTTCACGTGCAAAGTGCATCGGCTCGACGCGAACGTCGGCGGGGTGCATCGGATGTCGTTCACGAACTTCACCACGCAACAAGGTCATTCCTTCGGCGGAAAGTACCTCGAGCTCGTTCCGAACGAGCGCATCCGCTACACCGACAAATTCGACGACCCGAATCTCCCCGGCGAAATGCAGACGACGATCGCGCTGAAGAAGGTTTCGTGTGGCACAGAGATCAACATCACGCAGGAAGGCGTCCCCGACGTCATCCCGCCGGAGATGTGCTACCTCGGCTGGCAGGAATCGCTGACGCTGCTGACGCAACTCGTCGAGCCGGACATACGGGAGTAATGCCGTGCGCGACCACGATCATCCATGGACTGCTCCCATTATTGCATGGCTCTCATTGTCAGTGATCATCGGTTTCTCCACTGGGGAATCGCTGGACTGGGACCAACATCCGGTCATTAAGGCAGTACTGCTTGTCATACTCGCCCCAATTTCAGGTCTCGTTCTGCTGCTCTTGGCCTCCGTGTTACTGGTCGGGATCATTATCGCGTTTCAGCGTCTTGTCCTGCGAAGAAGATGAGTCATCGCACCGGCACAGCCGAACCTACGCGGGAAGCTTCTGTTTTAGGTTCAACACAGGCGCAAATAGATCGGCAATGCGCTTTACACGCGACAGCACTTCGCCTGCCTCGAACGTGAGGCCCGATGTCTCACCCGCCTCCGCGGCGTGCTCGATTTCCTTCCACGTCACCGGTGTTGAAACGGTTGGTTTGCCTTTCGCGCGAAGCGAATACGCGCACACCGTCGTCTTCGTCCGATCGTTTTGACTCCAGTCGACGAAGACCTTTCCCTTCCGTAGCGATTTCTTCATATTCGACACGATGTGCCGCGGCTCCTGCTTTTCGAAAATCTTCGCGACGGCGTGGGCGAATTGTTTCGTGTCGTCGAACGTGACGCCGGGTGTGTTGAGCGGGACGTAAACGTGCAGGCCCTTTCCGCCGGAGGTTTTGGGGAAGCTTCTCAGGCCGAGATTCAGCAGCACGTCGCGGAAGCGCAGGCCGAGGCGGCAGCAGTCGAGCAGCGTCGCGGGCTCGCCGGGATCGAGATCGAAGACCATCTCCCGCGGGCGGTCCCAGTCGCTTGTGCGGGCGAGCGGAACGTGCAGCTCGATCGCATCGAGGTTGATTACCCACACCAGCGACGCGACGTCGTTGATCATGCAGTAGTTGATGTCGCCTTCAGTCAGCTGCCGCGGGACAGAATCGGTCTTCACCCACGGCGGGTGAAACGCGGGACACTCTTTCTCGAAGAACACCCGCTCGTTCGTCCCGCGCGGATAGCGCTTGATCGTCACCCCGCGCCGGCGAAGGTGCGGCAGGATCACCGGTGCGATCCGCGTGTAGTAATCAATGATCTGCGCCTTCGTAAAGCCGGACGGGTAGAGGTTTTTCTCCAGGTTCGATAGTTCCAGTTCGCGCCGTCCGACGCGGACGAGTTGAGTGGTACGCACGGCCATCCAGTCCGGTTTACTCGCCAAGAGCTGAAAAATGCAACGGCGAAGGCGCGAAGGACGCGAAGGAAGACGCGAAGAAGGGCAATCAATCTCTTTCTTCGCGTTTGTTCTTCGCGGCCTTCGCGCCTTCGCGGTTGGATTGAGTAAAATGAAGCGATGGCTCTTAATCGTGAACTCTCCGACTTGTTTCACTCGCTCTCCGCCCTGATGGAACTTCGCGGCGAGAACGTGTTCAAAGTCATTGCGTTCCAAAAGGTCAGCCGGATTCTGCGAGAGCTGAACATCGATCTGAAAAAATGCATCGAAGAGGGAAAACTGTGTGAGATCGAAGGCATCGGCAAGGGATCTCAGCAGATCATCGAAGAGTACGTCGAGACCGGAAAGAGCAGCGTCTTTGAAGAGATCGCGGCGAGCGTGCCGAAGGGGCTGGTGCCGCTCATGTCGATCGAGGGCCTCGGGCCCAAGACGATCAACCTGCTGTGGAAGGAACGCGGGATTACGAGTCTTGATGAGCTGATCAAGGCGATCGACAACGAGTCGCTCAAGACGCTCAAAGGCATCGGGCCGAAGAAGATCGACACGATCAAAAAGGGGATCGAACAGTACAAGGCGAATCTGGAAGGCGGGGGGGACGGCGGAGTCCGGAGAGTCGGCATTCTGCCAGCGATGCGCGAGGCGATTCCGCTGCTCGAGCGTGTGCGGACGATTCCGGGGATCGTAGGCGCCGAGATCGCGGGGAGTTTGCGCCGCAAGCGCGAGACGATCGCGGATGTGGATATCGTCGCCGCGGTGAAGGACCCGGCCGATGGCATGAAGATCAGCGAGATCTTCACGCAGCTGCCGGGTGTGATTCAGACGGTCGTCACCGGGCCGAGTAAGACGAGTGTAAAGATCGCGAACGGGATGCAGGTCGATTTGCGCCTCGTGCCGGCGGAAAACTTCGGAGCGGCGCTGCTCTATTTCACCGGCTCCAAAGAACACAACGTGAAGATCCGCGGGCTGGCACAGAAGAAGGGCATGACGCTGAACGAGTGGGGGCTTTACAAGCTCGACCAATCCGAAAAGGCGGCCAAGGAAATCGCCAAGGCCCCGCCGATCAAGCCCGTGGCTTCGAAGACGGAGGAGGATGTGTACGAAGCACTGGGCCTGGTTTACATCGAGCCGGAATTGCGCGAAGGCTTCAACGAAGTCGACCTTGCCCGCGAAAAAAAACTTCCCGTGCTGATCGAGCAAAGCGACATTCGCGGCGACCTGCACACGCACACGACCGAATCCGATGGCACCGCTTCCATCGAAGAAATGGCGGCTGCGGCGAAGGAGATGGGCTACGAGGTGCTCGCCGTCACTGACCATTCAAAGGCCCTGGCGATGACCAACGGCCTTTCGGTCGAGCGGCTGCTCAAGCACATCGAAAACATTCACCGCATCTCGGACAAGCTGAAGGGCATCACGCTGCTGGCGGGGTCGGAAGTCGATATCCTCGCAGACGGTCGCATGGATTACGACGACGACGTGCTCAAAGAGCTGGACATCGTCATCGCCTCGCCGCACATGTCGCTCAAGCAGGACGCGAAAAAGGCGACCGATCGCATGCTGCGTGCGATCGACAACCCGTACGTGAATGTGATCGGCCATCCCACCGGCCGCCTGATCAACAGCCGTGAAGGCTTGCCGCTGGAAATGGACAAAGTGATCGAACGAGCCGCGAAAACCGGCACGGCTTTGGAAATCAACGCCAGCTATCCCCGTCTGGATTTAAACGACACGAAAGCGCGTCACGCGATCGAAGCCGGCTGCGTGCTGTCGATCAACACCGACTCGCACAGCACGCCCGAATTCCAAAACATGCGCTGGGGCATCGGCGTCGCGCGGCGTGCCGGCGCGACAAAGAAACACGTCATCAACTGCTGGTCGCTGAAAGATCTGCAAGCCTTCATCGCGAAGAAACGACCGAAATAGAGATGCATTTCGCGAAGGCGCGAAGAGACGCGAAGGTTCACGAAGAAAGAATCACGAAGTTTCTTCGCAAGCCTTCGCGCACCTTCGCGCCTTCGCGATAAATCTGTTTCAAGAAAAGAAAAAGGCGGGCCGAAAGGGAGCCACCGCTCTCGGTCCGCCAGTTGATGATTCGTTCAACATAGTGCGGTTTTTGAAATCGTCAACCCATGATATGAAAAATGCGCGCTGTGCCCTGGGTCCGATATCGATCATCGCAGCGCGTCGATCGTCGTCATCAATTGCTTCCACAACTCCGGATCGCGATGCGCGAACGCGAGGTTCGCGCGCAGCCAATCGAGTGGATTGCCGATGTCGTGACGCTTCGCGCGCAGCACCACGCCATGCACCGCTTCCTGCTCCATCAGCAAACGAATCGCGTCCGTCAGCTGAATCTCTCGGCCGGCGCCGGGCGTTGTGCGATCGAGACATTCGAAGATCGCCGGCGTGAGGATGTATCGCGCCGCGATCGCGAGCCGTGATGGCGCTTCGTCGGCCTTCGGCTTCTCAATGAGCTGATCGATCTTGATGATGCCGTCCGCGACGAATGATCCGCCCGCGATGCCGTAGCGGCTGACTTTTTCCAGCGGAACTTCTTCTAGGCCGATGACGCTTGTGCCGAACTTGCGGTACGCGTCCATCAATTGCGATGACGGTGAAGGCTCGCCGTTGAAAATGGCGTCGCCGAGCATGCAGAGAAACGGCTCGTTGCCGACGTGATCGCGGGCCTGTGCGACCGCGTGGCCAAGGCCACGCTGATCTTCCTGAAATACCGCGGAAATCGTGACTTTTTGCATCAAATCGACAACGGATTTGAGCAGGTGATCTTTCTTCGTTGCGCGAAGGCGATCGACGACTTCGGATTTGAGATTGAAATGCTCTTCGAGCGCCTTCTTGCCACGCGCAGTGACAAGGCAGACATCGCTAATCCCCGCGGCGGCGGCTTCTTCGATGATGTATTGAATCGTGGGACGATCGACGACGGGAAGCAGTTCCTTCGGCACCGCCTTCGCCGCGGGGAGCATCCGCGTTCCAAAACCCGCGGCGGGGATGACGGCTTTCTTGAGTTGCATCTGGTTTGTTTCTCGTAGGGTCCGCTTCAGCGGACCGGGTACTTCCTTTTTCGAAACGCGAGTAACCGGTCCGCTGAAGCGGACCCTACATGAATTCATTAAGAATTTGCGCCTTCGATCATTTTATCTACGACCACCGCGAATTCCTTGATGCCGACTTTGCTGTTGGCCATCGGCAGCGCCCACACGACGAGGTTCGAGTAATAATCGTTGCCCCATGCGGGCGCACCATTGTCGTGGCGAATCAGGCAGAACTGATCGAACGGCATGCCTTGATGCTCGTGAATCGTCCAGATCAATTTCCTGGCCCACTCGGTGCTCGGAGCGTGGCCTTCGTACATCCCCGTCATTGAAGCGCAGAGGTTTTCGCCGATGAAGATCATCAGGCCGTGATTGTTGTTCGGGTCGCCCGCGGCGCCGGCCTCGCCTTGAAAATTTCCGCCGTTGATCAGGCCATACTGCGTCGGCGCAGCGTTGTATTTCTCAAGCGACTTGGCGACGCTCGCACATTCGTCCTTCGTGAACAGCGGCTCAAGATCCGCGACGCGACAGCACCATTGGCCCATGAGCTGATTGGCGAGGCACGTTTCGTTATTCCCTTTTTCGGGATCGGACCAAAGACGGAAGTAGCTGCCGTTCCAGAGCTTTTTGCGATAGCTCTCGCCGGCCTTTTCGAGAAGCTTCATTGCCCGATCGTGCGTATCGCGATCGTGCATGCGGTCGGCGAGATCGGAAATCGCGCGAAGCGACGCGAGCCATGTTCCCGCGACGTACGCGCTCGTGCCGTACCACGGCCATTGATCATAAAACTGATTCGCCGGCCAGTTGTCACCCGGCAGGGCGTGGGCGTGCTCGTTGATCAGGCCGTCGTCGTCATAATCGAGCGATTCCCCGAACGTCATCGCATCGACGACGTTCTGCCAGATGCGCTTCACGAATGTTTCGTCGCCGGTGCGCAGAAAATATCGATGCACCTGCTGGATGAACTGCGAACTCGTCAGCGGATGCTGGCAATGGTACCGCGGATCGCGCAAGCCGTAGGGCATGCCGAACGAAAAGCAGATTTCGCCGTCGCGCAGCTGAAAATGCGCGAACCCCGCGAGCGTTGTTCGCTCCAGATCCGGCCACAGTAAGAGCGTTGGCAGATGGCCGTGCGCGCGGCAGACCATCGTCTCGGTGATCGGACATCCGCGATTGCTTTCGCTGTGCGTGAAGAATCCTTCCGGCTCATACCAGCGGTCGGTGCGATGCTCGTCGACCCACATCGAATTCTTGGCGTAGCTGTAAAGGCTCTGCACGAGGGCATTGCAAATCCAGTCGGGTTGGCCAGATTGATAAACCGCGTTTTGCCAGGCGATGATTCGCTTCAGCAGTGACTCGTGATCCTTCGCCAGCAATTGCGCGACCTCGATCGAGCTTTTGAAGTGCGACGCGTAGCGGTTCATGTGCGGCTCTCCGCCGGCGTCGATGAACCAGGGGAAGAACCACGCCAGCGTCGCGTATTTCGTTTCGCCGGATCTGATTGCTGTCTCGATCGACAGATTCATCTGATCGGGCGAGTCTGCTTTGGCGGTCCCGGTCGATCCGTCAATCCACGCAAGCGTGATGTCGCCGCGAAAATCTTTGCCTTTGATGAAGCGGAGATTCGCGCCGGCGAGTCCGGCCGGCAGCGTGCCTTTCTCCATCGTCGGCGCGACTTTGCCACTGAGATTGGTCTCGATGCGGATTGTTCCGCTCAAGCCTTCGTCGGCGGTGATCGCGAAGACGATGCCGGGCGTGTTCGACGCGGTCGAATCGCCGGGGATCATCGGGACGAACGCGCGCAGCCAGATGAACTTTCCGCCAATCCCGTATCGAACATTGACGACCGGAAAGTGCGCGAGGATGACGATCTCGGCGTGATCGGCATCGAGCGGTGTTTCCTTGCCCGCCGAATCGGTGTACGTGAGTAACGTTCCGGATGCGACCTGTTGCGGGACAAACGAATTGGCGATCGAGGTGAGGCCAAGTTTTCCGTCGCCACGAAGTTCGAGGTAGCCAGTGCCGAGCGCGCCCAGCGGAAACGGGCTGTGCAACTGCTGTCCGCGATAGCAGACCGCAGGGATTTGCTTCTCAAAACCCGCGACGTTGTGCATCGCGAGCTGGCCGAACCATTGTGCGTCGAAGAGCGGAGTCACGGCATCTCCAGCAAGAACGTCATCCTGAGCGCAGCGAAGGATCTCGACTTCGAAAGGTGCTTCCGATCCCGAGATCCTTCGCTGCGCTCAGGATGACAGCTACTTCAACTTTCGAAGATTTTCGGTCTTAAGATAGTACACCGGGTTTCCCCGAGCGTTTTGACGAGCTGCTCGTAATGTGCTTCATCGCGATACAGTCCGCAGATCGCGCCGCCGCTTCCTGCGAATTTGGCACTCGCGCCGATTGATCGCGCGACTTCAACCATTCGCAGATTCTCCGCCGCGATCGACATGAAGGTGCGGCGAAGGTCGAAGTTTTCGTTCATCACTTCGCCGAGCACATCCCAATCGCCCTTCATGAGCGCTTCGCGTCCGCGGTCCGTGAGATCGCGATATTTCTTCATCGCGCCAACCACCGTCTTGTCACCTTCGTCGAACAGCTTGCGAAGATTGCGATGCGGGACGTCGCTGATCTCCGCGCGCTCGGGGTCGTAGGCGACGTAGAGGTTTGGCATGACCGGTGGCTTCAGCGGGATGTATTCGCCGTAGCCGCGCGAGTCGATCAGCGACTTGTCGAAGTCCATGTAGACGATGCCTTCGTAGTTCTGGATCACGCGGTCCTGCAGGCCCGCGCTGATGCCGAGCTCGTCTTTTTCGCACGAGAGCGTGAGGGCGGGCAGCTCGTTCAGTGGAATCTGGCGATCGTAGAACTTCATCATCGCGCGGAGCGTCGCGACGATGATCGCGCTACTGCCCGATAAGCCGACGAGCCGCGGAATGTCGGTCTCGAAGCCGATGGTGAACTTGCGATCGGGCAGCGGTTTTATTTTCTTCTGCCAGTAGCCGTGAAAGCATTTGATCGCGGATTTGACGAGGCGTTGTCCGCCGTAATAACCGAGGAGTTTTTGTTCGCGCAGGAATTCGTGGACGCTTCCGAAATGGCACGCGTCGCCCGGGCCGGGGAGGATCTCGAAGTGATCGCTCTCGGTCAGCGTCACCTCCGCGCGGAAGTTCCGGATGCTGAAGGAAATTGTCTTGCCGAAATAACCGTCGGACGGATTGCCAACGAGGCCGGCCCGTGCGTGGGCGTGCGTGCGGATCGTCATGCCGAATTAAGCTCCAGGAGAAACGGCGGGCGGTTGCTCTTGCAGCGCGCCGAGCGGAATGTGCTGGCGGACCGGGAGGCCGGTGCGCGCGTGCGAACCCATCACGGGGATTTCCGCGGTCGCGCTCTTTTGCAGATGCGCGAGAATGTACCTGGACATTTCGGGTTGAACGCGAATGCCAAACCGATCGAGCATCGCGCGCTGAACTTCCTCCGGACTCACCTGGGCCTCCTTCCGTTATTCCCGCGCGAGATCATACACAAAATATCGGCCGGAAGTAGATCGATACGCGATCTGCGAATCGGGCAAATCCGCCAGCGAATGCGTCGCGACGAGGTAGCGGGCGTCGTATTTTTTCGCGGTCTGCTTGAGGTGCTCGCCAGTGAGTGAGTCATATTGCTTTCGAATCGCGGCGAGGGTCGCATTGAACCTTTTGGGCAGAAGCATGAGGTTGGGCAGATCGAGGACATCCTGCAGGCGATCGCGCCATTGCGGAAGCTCGCTGCTGAGTTGGGGGACGCATTTGTAGTTGACAAGGATTGCGCGCTGTCCGCGGAGGCGCATCTCCGTTTCATCGGGCGGGGTGAGGAGGATGGAATCGATCGATGTGTGCGTGCGCGCCCAGTCGCAGACTTCGAGATAGTCGGCGTCGTCTTGCTGCGTCCATCGGATGATGCGGGAGGCGCGGGATTCCGCGAAGACGCAAGCGACGATCAGCGCGGCCACTGAAAAGGTTGCGCTCTTCGGGATTCGGTGGAAGAACAGGATTACTGCGCATGTGATGCCGAAAGCGATGAGAGGGTATTCGCGCTCGATGACAAGGGGTTTGCGCACGAAGCAGACGATGATCATTGGCAACAGAATTCCGATGCCTGCCACAAAGCTAGTCCATCGATTCGCGAACCGCGAGCGCGTGAGAACGATCGCGGTGGCGATGCAGGCGAACAGTTGGAGGTAGATCGTGAAGCGGTAAAGACTCATCTGGACGAGCGATTCGCTGACATACCAGAATCCGGCGCCGACGATCGCGACGAGGATCAGGCTTGCGAGGAGGAAGCTCGTACGGGCGAGTTCGACCGGGGCGCGCGAATCGTGTACGCGTAATTCGCGCTTCAGCCACACGAATCCGGTTGGCATCGGCCAGAGGACGCTAAGCCAAAGCGCGATAGGCCAAGTTCGCAAGTCGTAGTGATGTGGATGGCGAAGGTGAACGTAGAGATCGATGAATTGCTGTCGGGGAAGCGGTGGGCCGTGGCTCGGGAGCAGATGGATCATCATTGCCGCGATGATGAGGCCGGGGACGATGGCGATTATTGATGCGAGCAGATAACGCGGCGATTGCTTCGGCAGGCCGAGTATCCAGATCGCAAGCCATAATCCGACGCCAACGAGCGCATAATTGAGATGAAACACCTCCGCGATGGCGAAGCAGATCGCGGCGGCGATCCATTGCTGGCGCATGCGGAGATACATTCCCCAGAGCAGCGCGACGGCGGCAATGTTGCTGGGGAGGAAACTGGAATCCTGGAGGAACTGATACATCCCCAGCGACGTTCCGCCGGCGGAGAGGTGATAGAGGAGGACCGAAAGCAAATACGCTTGGGTTGAACCGTTGAACAGGCGGACCATGCCGAACCACGCGATGTGCAACATCGCGATCAGTCCGACGTATCCAATCCAGAACGCGGGCTGGAGCACGTGGAGTTTATTCAGGGCGAACGTGAGCCAGCCGAAGGCGGCGTGGTATTGCAGCGTCTGCGTGGTGAACCAGTCGCGGGCGAGCAGCTGCGGATTAGCGTCGCGTAAGGCGCTCAGCAGATAGACGGTGTGGTTGCTGGTGCCGAACTGGTAGCCGTAGACGATGTAGGTCACGGCGACGCCGAGCAGGATCGCCGAGATCGATTCAAGCCGCGACTTCACGCGGCGGATTGTAGCGGCGAATCTTTGAATGTACGGTGTGCGTCCCAACACCGAGGAGAAAAGATGAATCGTGTCGCGTTCGTGAGTGATCCCGCCGCTGCGAAGGAGTCAACCGAGGCCATTCGATCGGCATTGGAGAAAGCCGGCCTCAGTGTTTCAATCGCGGGGCCAATGAACATCGACGGCGCCGATGCGGTTGTGCTCGCGATGCCGGGCAAATCCATTGATGCCGCCGGCGTCGAAGCGCTCTCGCGCTTTGTGAAAAATGGCGGAGGGCTCCTCGCGCTGGGAAGCGCCGCGCGGGATGCGAGCGAGCCGCTGGCGAAACTGATTGGGGCGCGGATCAAGTCGCACTCGCCAAACTTCGACTACAACGTCGTCGTCAGCGATGGCGAGCACCCGATCACGCATCGCATTCAGGATTTCCGCCTCGAAGATGAGTTGGTCGTGCTCGAACCGATGGGCGAATCGCGCACGCTGCTCAGCGCATGGTGGGAAGGCAAGCCGCAGCCGCTGGCGTTCGTGCGAAACGAAGGCAAAGGCCGCGTGGTTTATCTCGCAAACTCGGCGTCGCGCGCGATCGGGCGCACCGGTTGGCAGAAGGTCTTCACCCGCGCCGCTCGCTTCGCCGCGGGGGAAGATTGGGCGAACAAGACGGTGAAGGTCGGCGTGATCGGCTACGGCGGGGCCTTCAACATGGGCAAGCTTCACGCGCAATCGTGCGAACGCGCGCGGATGAAGCCGGTCGCCGTGTGCGATGTCGATCCCAAGCGCACCGCCACCGCGAAGACCGAGCTCGGCGAGCACATTCAAACGTTCACCGAAGTCAAAGACATGCTCGACAAGACCGACGTCGAGATGTGCATCGTGATCACGCCGCACAACACGCACGCGCCGCTGTCGATTCAGTGCCTTGAAGCGGGGCGCCATGTCGTCACGGAAAAGCCGTACACGATCACCGTCGATGAAGCGACGCGCGTGATCGAAACCGCGCGGCGAGTGAAGAAGATGGCGACGGTTTTCCACAACCGCCGATGGGACGGCGATTACATGACGATCAAGCGCATCATCGATTCGGGCGCGATCGGCGAGGTGTTCCACATCGAATGTTTCATGGGCGGATACGGAGAAATCAAAACCGACTGGTGGCGCAGCTACAAAGAAATCAGTGGCGGGGCGTTTCATGATTGGGGCGCACACTTCTGCGACTGGGTGCTGAACCTGATGCCGTACAAGATCGAATCGATCAGCGGAGATTTCTCGAAGCGGATGTGGCATCAGGTGTCGATCGAAGACCACACGCTCGCGCACGTTCGCTTCGAAGGCGGACGCACCGCGACGATCGAACAATCGAGCATCGCGGCGATCGGAAAGCAACGCTTCCGAATCCTCGGAACTTTGGGCGGCATCGAACAGAAAGGTTGGGATGCGAAAGACGGCATTCGCGTGGTGAGCTACCAGAACGGCCAGAAGTTCGACGGCATCGTCCCGTGCATGAAAGACGATTGGGACGGCTTCTACCGCAACGTCGCGGATCATCTCATTTTGGGCGAACCTCTCGCCGTCACACCCGAATCCGCACGCAAAGTGATCGCGGTGATTAATCTGTCGGAAGAGTCGAGCAAAAAGGGCGGTGTGCCGATCAAGCCGCCGTTCGAGCAGTAAGCGTCGCCTTCTTGAACGTGAGAATAACCGGTGCGCTGAAGCGCACCCTACAGAGGTTGCACGCCGTCGACGACGTAATTCACGATTCCGATGTACGCGAGAAGATCGCCTCCGCGATTGAGTTTGGGGCGGTCGTCGGCGTTCCAGCCGGGCACCGTCGTGACGTACGGCTTCGTTCGTGCGTAATACTTCGGGAGGGCGATCGCGTAGGCGTCGTGGGCGAGGTGACGATGGTCGCGCCACAGCTCGCGCGCTTCGGCAAGCCGTCCACCCGGGAGCTCGACTGTAATCGCGAACGTGACGTCGACGAAAGCCCAGCGGCCGTCGATGAAGATTTCAGCGGCGGTGTGGCCTGTGCGGCCGTTTGCGTGCCACAAGAAACACACGCGAGCGGGGATTTCCATCACGCCGCAGAGGGCGATGAAGACGCGGACTTGTTCGTTGCACCAGCCGCATTTCGAATCCACAAGTTGCTCTTCGGAAAAGCTTCTGTCGGCGGGAATCGGGCCGATGAAATGCGGATGGATGACGTGTTCACTCACCCAATGCATCGCTTCGAGCATTCGCTCTCGCGAAGTTGTTTCACGAAACGTCGCGACGATGGATTCAAGGTCGGGGCGGGCGCCTTTGCGGTAGGCAATCTGCGTCGGGGAGAAATCTCCGTAGAGGGTGGGTTCGGTTTCGTCGCAGAGGCGCACCGCATTTTGCACCTGCTCGCGATCAATCCCTTGGACCGGAACGATTGCGATCAGGCGATCAATCTCGCCGGGGAAGCCTTTGGCAATGTACGGGTTTAGGTCCATCGGTAGAGCCGTGATCCAGCGAAGCGAAGGATCTCCATATCGAAGACGACTTGCCATCCCGAGATCCTTCGCTGCGCTCGGGATGACGTGCGGTTCTAGATTGTAGCCGTGCTCTGACTGTCACTCTTGAACGCGCGGTCGCTGATGTGCAATTCGACCGGAAATTTCGACTGCGCTTCGAACGTGAATTTCGTTTGGTTGCCATCTAGTGACTTATTGATCGTCAATGCGCCGAATGGTGTGCTGACGACCTGCTGATTCGGCAATTGCGCGGGTTCGACGATCGGAGAAAGCGTGATTCCGTCGCCGTTGATTTTCGCGCCAAGCAGCAGCGCGTCGTGATAGAGCGGTGGCTCGAGGTTATTGGTGACGCGACCGGTGCGGCCGTATTCTTCGAGCGTCGCGGGGACTTGGGGTGCGATCGTCGCAAGCCCACGGCGACAGCGTTCAAGTTCACTCGGATAAATCCGCGCCAGCTGCGTGTAGATCCGCATCGACATTGCGGCTTTGGTTGCATGCCCGCTGGGACTGATGCCTTTGGCGCCCATGCCGTATTCGCTGGGGAAAAGCTCGACGTCCGTTCGGCTGAAGCGATCTTCCATCTTGATGATGTACGGAAGCATCGCCGCGACGCGCTCGCGGTTGCCCTCTTCGATCTCCGCCTCGGCGACGTCGAGAAAACTCAGAATGCATACGCCGGTCATGTAGAGCGACGAGTGATAGCCCGGATGCGGGCCGGCGCCGATTTGCCCACCAACCATTCCGCGCGTGTCGAGGACCTGACACAGCATGCGAATTAATTCTCGCGACCGTTCGCGCGCATGCTCGGTGCGCTGCGTGCGCCAGAGCATCGCCCAACCCGCGAATTCGTACGCATCGCGGCCGATCGTGCAGCGGGGCCAGTTGCTGCGGAACCACGCCCAGTAGGCTTCGGAAACCATCTCGGCGGTGTCGAGCAGATACGGATCGCCGGTTTCGAGATAACCGTAGAGAACATCGCGGAAGCGCGTGTAGGCGCAGGTTTTCCAGCCCCATCCGCCGAACCATTGGTGAACGGTGAAGTCCGTGTGATCGACGGCGATGTCTGCCCAGTAGTAGCAGTAGTTCAGCGCATCGTCGTAACAATCCGGGCAACCGGTGTGATAGTAATTCTTGAGCATCCCACCGCCGGCGTCGCCGTCATTGCCGAGGTCTGCCTGCGGCGCGTCGAAGCGGCCGCGCTTCATCAGCGAGCGAATGTAGTTGCTTGTGAATTCACCGACGCGATCGTATTCGCCGTGCACGGGAAGATATCCATCGACCCACGGTTCGCCGCAGGTCGTGTACCACCAATTCGGAGCGCGATACCGCGCGATGACTGGCTCCGCCTTGCTCAGGCTGAATTGAAATCGGAACGTGCGCGCAAAACCGACGGGCCATTCCATCGGCGGGGCGTCTTCGAGCTGCGGATTGAACGTGCGACTGACCGGTTTCCAGAACAGTTCCTTGCCGTCGGACTTGAGCGAACCCGGCTCCTTTTCGCTCGCCATATGGGCGCTGTCGGCGAGATTGAGTTTAAATCCGCCGACGTCGAACATCGTTCCGTCTTTCGGAAAGCTCGCGTCGATTTTGTTCAGCGAGTCCGACGCGAAGCGAATGACCGGCAGACCTTGAAAGTCATAGCCTTTGATGTGCAGCTTCGTGTTGACGAAATGGGCGGCGACGTGAGCGACGCCGTTGGCGAAAAGGAGAAAGTACACGTCGGCCCAGAGGTACGTGTCCTCGTTGTACATCACCCCGCCGACGCGGACCGCTTCGGCGGCGTCGTTCTGCCAGAGGCGATCGATCTGCACGTTCTGCCAGTAATAGGGCCCGCCTTTTGGTCCCGTCGCGCCGAATTGCAGCGCGATGCGCCGATCGCGAAACGTGAGGTGCAGATCGGATTCAACCGTCGTGCAATCCTTTGCGGGCACGCCGCGCAGCGCCTCGATGTTTTGAAACTTGTGCGGAACGAAATCCAGGCGCTCGAGCGTGATGCGCGTTTCGCATTTCCATTTCGATGTCGTGCTCGTGGTTGACTTCTTCGATTGAACGAGATGCAGCTGCGGCGGAACGCCTTTGTCATCGACGACGAATGCCATCACGCGCCGGGGTTGTTCCTGACGCTTCCACCACGCGACCGGTTGCATGCCGGTGGTATCCGCATCGAGACAAATATTGCCGGAAAGTTCGCGCGGCAGCGGCAGGCTGATCATGCCGATCGTAGCCGTCGCCGGGCCGGTGCGATCCAGAACCAGATGCTCGAGGAGGTTCGCCATCTCACCCTCGGTTTGAAATGTGCGTCAGGGCGTTTCGGATTCGGCGGCAACCATCGGTGGGGTGAGTTCTTCTGTCAAGCGCTTGAGGCGCGTCTTTCCTGCGGGCGGGGCGTCGGGCATCACTTTCTGCAATTCGGGGATCGCTTTGGGTCCCATCTGTTTGATGGCCTCTTCCGCTTCGTTGGCTTCGGTGTCGTCTTCGGCGAACGCGGCGGCGTGAACTTGCTGGGCGATCTGCTTGTCGTCCACCGCCGATTCGCTCTTGCGCACCTCGCCAATCTGGCGCTTGAGATCCGCGCGGCCGTTTGCGTCATAGTCCTTTGCATCCGCGAGGTGCACGAGCACGAACATCTCTTTCGCGTTTTCGATCGACGCGTTCTTCGGCAGCGTCACCTGATCCGCTTTGCGAAGCGTGAGGATCATCGATTTGCCGACGGAGGATTTGTCGAGCGAAATCGCGCATGGGGTGCCCGCGGCCGTTGGCTCGCCGAGGAAACGCACGACCCGGATCTCGTCGCCTGCCACGCCGATTCCGTCGAACATCGACTGCACTTGAAAATGATAAAGGACCTCTTTCACCGCAGAACCGGGTTGGGTCGTCGGCAAAGGCTGCGCGTCGTCGATTTTCGTGAGCTTCGCTTCGACGATCAGCGAAGCCCATTGGATGGCGCGATCATCGAGTTGCTCGCGCATGCAGGCTCGGGCGTCCGCCCAAATTAACAGGGTAATCAGGATTGGCAGGATCAGGCATCGGGTCATCTTGCCCTCGAAAACGCGGACGGCTTAAAGTTTATTGTCGCGGCGGACAATTACGATTGCATTTTTCGCGACACTTTGATTTGCTTTCGTCATCGCGAGGCAGGTATGAGCGACGCGAATTCCGCAGAACCCAAAGTCGCCGAGAAAACGCGAACGAAGACGAAGGGCAAACCCAAACCCCTTCCGCGGTTTCACGTTGTCCTGCTCGACGACGACGATCACACCTACGAGTACGTCATCGAGATGCTTCGGGGGATTTTTGGCCACACCAACGAGCGCGGGTTTCAACTGGCGCAGCAAGTCGATGAACACGGCCGGGCGATCGTGCTGACCACGCACAAGGAATTGGCGGAGCTGAAGCGCGATCAGATCCAGGCGTACGGCAGCGACTTCCGAATCTCAGCGTGCAAGGGTTCGATGTCCGCGACGATCGAGCCGGATGAGAGCTGACGAGTAAGCTTACCTAACGATGCAGGCCATCGTCATCCTGAGCGCAGCGAAGGATCTCGGAATCCAAGATCGCGCTCGACATCGAGATCCTTCGCTTCGCTCAGGATGACAGTGTCACACGTTTTGATTGGGCGAAGTGCAGATTTGTTCATCCCACCGACTGCATCCACGTGAGATACGCGATGGTGGTCGACGCGGCCGCGATCGTTGCAATGGAAACGACCTGATAGAGATCGAACCGGCGGCGGTGCTTGGGCGTCGCGGGCTCGGGACTTGTCTTTTCGATTTCGACCTTCAACGGCGCGGCATGGGTATCGGTGGGACGAACCGACAACTCGTGCGATTCACTCGCTTCGGTCTTTCGTCGAACGAGTGGCATCGGCAGCGGACGTGATTTCGGCCGGGGGCGCGAGGCGTTGGCGATGATCGAATCCCACGAGCTCGACGCGATATCCGCAACCATTGAGTTGACGTCCTCCGCGGTGTACGCGCGCGGATCGCGCGGCTGCGGTTTCGGTTTGGGGAAATCGGCGACGCGGGCAAGCTCTTCTTCATTGATGAACTGAAACGCCGCGACGGTTCGTTGACTCGCTTCGATCGGATCGACCGGCCGGCGGCTGTTCGCCGGCGTTCCATCCGCTGGCGGGACGAATGGGCCTTTGTGGAAGATCAGGCGCGAGCGCCCGATCAGCACGGTTTCGTTGTCGTTGAGAATATGCCGGCTGACGCGCGTGCCGTCGAGGAACGTCCCGTTTTTACTGCCGAGATCGACGATCACCCACTGGTCCATCACGCGCTCGAGCACGCAATGTCGGCGGGAAAGGAGGATATCGTGCACGCCAACCTCGCAGTCGGGGGCGCGGCCAATGATCGTCTTGCCGGTCAAATCATGACGGCAGATCTCCCGTTGGTCGCGATCGGCGAGGATAATGTAGGCCATGGCAAAAAATCGGGCGCTTCGCACGCCCTAAGCCCCAATATCGTGATTTTAGAGGACGTTACGGTAGTTTTCTTTTGCAGCGGAGTGAGAAACTAAAAATAATGTGCGTCGTCGAAAAAGGCATGACACGCAGCATTTGCCTGATTCTCGCGATCCTTTTGCCGATCGTTTCGGGCGCGTCACCGACGACTCAGCCTTCGATCGAAACAAAATGCGATGACTTGCTGGCGAAGTGGAAACCGAAACTCGCCGCGGAGCATTTCGCGGTGAGGGTTTCGCCGCCGTTCGTCATCGCGGGGGATGGTGGGGGGGATCGGCTTGAACAGTATCGCGATCGCACAATCCTGCCCGCGGTTCGCGCGCTGCAAAAGCAATTCTTTTCGACCCCGCCGAGTGAACCGATCCTCATCCTGCTTTTCGAATCGGAAGAACCTTACCGTCGCATCGCTAAAGATTGGTTTGGGGATGAAAACGTCGCGCACTTCGGCTATTTCCGCCACGACCGCGTAATGCTGATGAACGTCGCCACGGGCACAGGCACGCTCGTGCACGAGCTGACGCACGCGCTCATCGCCCCGGATCTGCCGAACGTTCCCGACTGGTTCAACGAAGGACTTGCGAGCCTTTACGAGCAAAGCCAGTTCACGAATGATGGCGGAATTCGTGGCCTGAAGAATTGGCGCTTGCCGGATCTGCAGACAGCAATTCGCGAGAAGAAACTGCGCGCGCTGGGCGAGCTGATGGCCGACTCCGATTTCTACAATGGAGATCGCGTGGGCTTGAATTACGCGCAGGCGCGTTATGTCCTGATGTATCTGCAGGAGAAAGGTACACTGCAAACCTTCTACAAATCGCTGCGGGAGAACATCAAGGACGATCCAACGGGTGAGTCGACGTTCGAAACCCACATCAAGTCGCAGTCGCTCGCCGATTTTGAAAGGGATTGGCGCGATTGGGTGCTGCATTTGTGACTGCATTAATGTGACACGGGCTTCCAGCCCGTCGCACCCCGTACGGGCTGGAAGCCCGTGTCACAACACCACGTTTTTCCTGATCGTCACGCCGCTTCTTGAACTCCCACCCTCCGCGCATAAGATTCACCATTCGCCTCTTTTGATGAGGCGATTCCGCTTCATTCACTCGAAAATCATGGCTACACACAATCCCTTCGGTTCGGCGGCCACGCTTAATACCAAGGCCGGCGACGTTCGCATCTTCAAACTCAGCCGTCTGCAGGAGCTCGGTTTCGGCAAGCTCGACAAGCTTCCGGTGTCGATCAAAGTGCTGCTCGAAAGCTGCCTGCGCAACATGGACAACTTTGTGGTGTCGGAGCAGGACGTACAGCGCGTCGGGGCGTGGAGCGCCACCAGCCCCGCGACGACCGAAGTGCCGTTCAAAGTCGCGCGCGTGATCCTGCAGGACTTCACCGGCGTGCCGTGCGTGGTCGATCTTGCCGCCATGCGCGCCGCGATGAAGCGCGCGGGCGGAAATCCGCAGAAGATCAATCCACTCGTCCCGGTCGATCTTGTGATCGACCACTCCGTGCAGGTGGACGAATTTGCCAACCCGCTCGCCCTTCTGCACAACGTTGAAAAAGAATTTGAACGTAACCGCGAGCGATATGAGTTTCTGAAATGGGGACAGAAGGCGTTCAAAAACTTTGACGTCGTTCCGCCGGCGACCGGCATCGTGCACCAGGTGAACCTGGAATACCTGGGCAAGGTCGTTCAGGTGCGCGACGGCGTGGCATTTCCCGACACGCTCGTCGGCACCGACTCGCACACGACGATGATCAACGGCCTTGGCGTTGTCGGCTGGGGCGTCGGCGGAATCGAAGCCGAGGCGTGCATGCTCGGCCAGCCGATTTATCTCGTCATGCCGCAGGTCGTCGGCTTCAAACTGCACGGAAAGCTGCCCGAAGGTTCGACCGCGACGGATCTCGTGCTCACCGTGACGCAGATCCTCCGCGCCCACGGCGTCGTCGAAAAGTTCGTCGAGTTTTATGGTGACGGCCTCGCGACAATGTCCGTCGCCGACCGTGCGACGATCGCCAACATGGCCCCCGAATACGGCGCGACGATCGGCTTCTTCCCCGTCGATGATCAGACGCTGAACTACCTGCGCCTCACCGGCCGGGATGGGAAGAACATCGATCTCATCGAGCGCTACACGAAAGAGCAGGGCCTGTGGCGGCAGAAGGATGTCGAGCCGGAGTTCAGCGAAGTGCTCGAGCTGGATCTGTCGACCATCACGCCGAGCCTCGCGGGCCCGAAGCGTCCGCAGGATCGCGTCGAGCTGCCGAACGTTCGCAAGATCTTCGCGAGCAGCTTCGGCGCGATGATGAAGGAAGCCGATGCCAAGCACGCTTCGAATGAAGCCGCTGGCGGCTTAGCGATTGCGGAAAAAGCCGAGGTCGAAGTCAAACACGCGGACGTCGTCATCGCCGCCATCACCAGCTGCACCAACACGTCCAACCCCAGCGTGATGCTCGCCGCCGGCCTCGTCGCCAAGCGCGCGGTCGAGAAAGGCCTGAAAGTTCCGCCGCACGTGAAGACCTCGCTCTCGCCCGGATCGCGCGTCGTGACCGATTACTTCAACAAGGCGGGGCTGCAGGAATACCTCGACAAGATTGGCTTCAATACCACCGGCTACGGTTGCATGACCTGCATCGGGAATTCCGGCCCGCTGCCGGAGCACATCGCGTCGGAGGTCGAAAGCAACGATCTCGTCGTCGCGTCGGTGCTGTCGGGCAATCGCAACTTTGAAGGCCGAATTAATCCGCACGTGAAGGCGAATTTCCTCGCCTCGCCTCCGCTCGTCGTCGCCTACGCGCTCGCGGGTACCATCGACATCGACCTGCAAAGCGAACCGCTCGGCATCGGCAAAGACGGCAAGCCCGTCATGCTGAAGGATATCTGGCCGAGCCAGGATGAAGTGAACGGAATGATGGCGTCTGCTATTTCGCCGGAGATGTTCAAGAAGCAGTACGAAAACGTCGGCGAAAAGAATCCGGAATGGAACGCGATCCCGGTGAAGGGCGGCGAGCTGTTCAGCTTCGACGCAAAGAGCACCTATATCCAGGAACCGCCGTTCTTCACCGATCTCAAGGCCGAGCCCGCGCCGATCCAGCCGATCAAGAACGCGCGCGTGCTCGCAATGGTCGGCGATAGCGTGACCACGGATCACATCTCGCCGGCAGGCTCGATCAAGAAGGATTCGCCCGCGGGCAGGTTCCTCATCGACAACGGCGTGAAGCCGGTCGATTTCAACAGCTACGGCTCGCGAAGAGGGAACGACCGCGTCATGACCCGCGGTACGTTCGCGAACATTCGATTGCGCAATCTTCTCGCTCCCGGCACGGAAGGCGGCGTCACCGCGTGGCTTGGAAAAGATCTGCTCCCGCATCAGAAGCCCGAGCAGGCGGTTCAATCGTCAACCGATGCAAAGGTTGGCGAGATCATGTCGATCTATGACGCGAGCGTGAAATACATCGAACAAGGCATCCCGCTGATCGTCCTCGCGGGCAAAGATTACGGCATGGGCTCATCGCGCGACTGGGCCGCGAAGGGGACATTCCTGCTCGGCGTGAAAGCGGTCATCGCCGACAGCTTCGAGCGCATTCACCGAAGCAATCTCGTCGGCATGGGCGTGTTGCCGCTGGTCTTCCCGAAGGGCCAGACGCGGCAATCGCTCGGCCTCACCGGCACGGGCACGTTCGACATCCAGGTCCCCGAAGTGCTGAAGTGCGGCCAGCAGATCCAAGTCGTCGCCCGCTACGCCGACAGCGATCCCATCGTCTTCGACGCCACGTGCCGCATCGATACGCCGGTCGAGATCGAGTACTACAAAAACGGCGGAATTCTCCAAACCGTCCTGCGGCAACTGCTCAAAGGCGATCGATAACCACAACGTGAAAATCGCGCGAAACCTTACTCCCTCTCCCACCGGGGAGAGGGCAGGGGAGAGGGGCCAGTGGCGTGAGAGTTTCAAGGAAGGTTCATCGAGCAGTAATCACCATTCACCTATGCAATTCGCTTCCAACTGGTGGCACAGGCATTCCTGCCTGTGATGCGCCGATGTACTCATCGACGCATATCGGTCGTGGATTACCACGCCCGATCACCGACAGGAATGTCGGTGCCACCATTGGTCTTATCATCTGTCTCCTTCTCGCGTTAGTCCCCGGCTGTATCCATTCCCCCAACTTCGTCCCCGACGCCATCACGCGCACCGACGGCGTCCTCACCACACAACCCGACACCATCCCCGTCGAGCTCCCGCATCGCGGAATTCCCGCGTTCCTTCTTGGCACCAGCGCCGATCCCATCATCGCCGTTCTCGACACCGGCGCCTCCGCGAATCTCGTCTCCCCCGAGTTCGCGCAGAAGCATCATCTCGAAACCCGCACCGTCCCCAACCTTCGCATCGTCGACGCCCTCGGCGAAAAGCGCTCCGCCCCGCACGTCGCCCACATTGACAACCTCTCGATCGGCTCCCTCGCCTTCCACGACTTCGACACCATGGTCGATCCCTCCGTGCGCGCGATGGATTCTCATGTCGACGTGATGCTCGGAGCGCCGCTGTTCGAAAACGTCCTGCTCACGATCGACTACGCCCGCCGTCGCATCGTGCTGGAGCCCGGCGGCTCCCTTCCACCGGTGAACAACGAGGACATCCTCCCGCTGCGCACCACGAAAGACGGCCACCTTGAAATCCCCGCGAAACTCCTCGGCGAAGACGCGTGGCTCATCCTCGACACTGGCCACACCGGCGACGGTCTCACGCTCTCGCGCTATCGTCTCATCGCGCTGCCGTGGGCCAGCACGCCCGTCGAAGCGGGACAGGTCCAGACCATGCTCGGCCGCCACGCCCTCCGTGCCGGCCGCATGGACGGCGACATCACCCTCGGCCAGTTCATCCTCCATCGCCCGATCGTGAGCATCGGCTGGAACGACAACGACGAAATGATTGGCGCCGACACGCTGCGACATTTCATCGTAACGATCGACCAGCAACACAACCGCATCCGCTTTCGCACGCCGAGCGATTCCAACGTCGTCGATTACCCACCCGTGCGAAGATTGGGCTTCAACATCATCGATAACACCGGCACGATCGAAGTCACGCCGCAAAGCGAAGCCGCCAAGGCCGGCCTTCGCCCCGGCGATAAGCTCGTCAGCGTGAATAACATCCCCATCGAGAAGTGGAGCTACAGAGCGTACGAATATCTCGAACGGCAAGGCCAGGCAATGCAGGTCCACATCCGCCGCGAAGGAAAGGACATCACTCTAAACTTCCCGCCGACAGTCGTGATTCCTTAGCGCGCCACCGAGGGAACCTTCTGCCCCCCTGAATATCCACGCGATTTATTTAGCTTCTGCATGCACCAACCCGCGCCGCGTCTCTGGGAATACGCTACAATAGCTGCCGCACGAGGTGACGAAGCCGCCGCGCCTTCAGGGTGCGGCGCGCCCCAACAGGTCACCGTTCGCGCGGTCACGGCCCCACTCTCGCTTCCGTGATCTCATCTCGTTGTTCTTCGATGTGCATGCAGATCGAGTGAGAAAGTTTTACAGATCGAAGGTTTGGCCATGGAATTACCTCGGCGACCACGAGGCGATGAATTGCTCAGGACGGGCGAACTTCTTGGCCTTCGAGAACGCCTGCGGGGCTTATCGTCTCATCATGATTTGACCACGGTGATCGCGTGCGCGTTCGACCACCGAACACGGATGCTTCCGTTCATCTACGCCGATACGCGCATGGTTCCGGCCGGCGTGCGGGCGATCGGCTCGGCGATGGTGGAGAGCGGGTTCTCCAAGACGCGCATCGTTTTGCAGCAGTGGAACAAGAACTTCAGGCCGTCGCGCATGCTGCTCGATGGCCGCGTGCCGGATCTGTTCATGGTCTCCACCATGGGCATGCACTCGGACCGCGCGATGGAATTAGTCCGCGATGCGCGGCGGATCGACCCGGCGCACCGTCCACTGATCATCGCCGGCGGTTCGCACGCGGTGTACGAGCCGTTTCTCCTCTTCGCCGACGAACGGACCCGCTATGAAGGCCCCGACATTGTCGTCACTGGCGAAGAATTCGTGCTGCTCAGCCTCCTCGAAGTCATTCTCTCATTCCGCGCCGCGGGGGAATCGCTCCGATCGGCCTTCTTCCGCGCCAAGGCAAGCGGCGCATTGGATGAGATTCCTGGCTTGATCTATCCGCTCGGTTCGCGCGCCGAATCGGAGGGGATCGCCGATGAACTGGTCGATACCGGCGTTCAGCGACTCCTCGGAGATCTCGACGAACTGCCGCATCCCGTGCCGGGCTATCAACTGCTTGAACCGCCGTCGCGACGTGCGACGCTCGGGTCTCGCGCGCTTGAGGCGAAACGCGTTCGCTGGCACAGCCCGATCAGTTCGCTCGTGATGACGTTCGGCTGCAAGTTCGCGTGTCCGTATTGCCCCATCCCCGCGTACAACCAGCGGCAACATCGCCTGAAAAGCCCGGAGCGCATCGCGGACGAGATGTGGCAGCTTCACAAGGCGTACGGCCTGCGCTATTTCTTCGGCACGGATGACAATTTCTTCAACACCAAATCGCGCACGCTCGACATCGTGCAGACGCTCGCCCGCGCCGAGTTCGACGGCGTCCCCCTGCGCTCCAAGGCGCGCTGGTATAGCGAGGTGACGGTTCACGACACGTTACTGATGAAGGATCATCTCCCGCTGGTGCGCGAGGCCGGTTGCCGAGCGCTCTGGCTCGGCGTGGAGGACATGACCGCGACGCTCGTCAAGAAAGGGCAGAGTGTCGACAAGACCACCGAGTCCTTCCAACTGCTGCGCGCAGTCGGCATCTCTCCCATGCCGATGATGATGCACCACGACTCGCAGCCGCTCTATTCCCGTGGAACGAATTACGGATTGCTGAACCAGGTCCGACTTCTTCGCAAGGCTGGCGCGGTATCGCTGCAGGTCCTGATGATGACCCCGTCGCCGGGCACGAAACTCTTCGCCGACACTTACGGCAAGGAACTGGTGCTCAGCCGCGCCGGCGGCCGCGAGGTGCGACCCTACATGCACGACGGCAACTACGTCATCGCCTCATCGCATCGGCGCCCCTGGCGAAAGCAATTCAATCTCCTGCTCGCCTATCTCTACTTTTACAACCCCGTGTGGCTGGCGACGAACCTCTGGCGACGCAAGACGCGCGTAGGCATGAAGCCCGCCTACATGCAGCTCGTCGGCATGTTCGGCCTGACCCAATCCATCCGCCGAACCTTCGGCTGGGCGTTGCGCCTGATGTTCGCGCGCATCGAGCGTTTCAAAGTCCCGCCGCAATCCATCGTCCCCGTGCGAAGCAGCAATCAAATCGACGCCGCACCCCACGCCCCCGTGCAAATCACGCTTCCCGCCAGCGCGCGAAGCGCACGCGCCGACAAGACCGCCGCCCATTCGTTACAGGTGATTGGCGCACCGTGACGTCACGTTTCCGCCTCGATCCGAGTTTACAGGTCGCACCGGAGCCTGAATTGGTCTCGAGTCGTCACATCATGGCCTCGGTTTGCGTCCGCAAGATCTGAAATCCCGTCCGCGTCGGTCTTCCTGAGATTCAGTCCCGCCCTGTGCGACTTAAGTCCAATACGTTCGCTCCACCGAATCGACTAGGTTCTGCGAAGCGTTGATACCTGAACATACGTGATGGAAGTGCCAGCTCCCCGTGGAACAGGCCGACGCCGGCTCACAGTCGATGCTCAAATACCTTCTCCACAATCCGTTGCTCTGGCTCCTGATCTTCGTTCCGGTTGTCTTCGTGCTTGAGCATCTCAAGCCGGAGGCGCACACGGCCCTCTTTGTGCTGTCGGTGCTCGCGATCGTGCCGCTGGCGGCGCTGCTCAGCCATGCGACAGAATCGGTCGCGTCCAAGACCGGCGACGCCGTCGGCGGATTGCTCAATGCGACTCTCGGAAATCTGACGGAACTGGTGATCGCGCTGGCGGCGCTGCGCGCGGGCGAATACATGCTGGTCAAGGCATCGATCGTCGGCGCTGTCGTCACCAACAGCCTGTTCATGCTGGGCGCGTCGTTTCTCCTGGGAGGATTGAAGTATCACGAGCAGGAATTCAACCGCGTCAGCGCGCGCCTGCAGGCGAGCCTCTTGTTTCTCGCATCGGTGGCGCTGTTGGTGCCTTCCGCGATTATGACGGCCGACGCGGATATCGCCGGCGGCATCACGCAG
>JAICIO010000033.1 GCA_025924315.1 Phycisphaerae bacterium | reverse complement strand
TTTGTTTGATCTTGTTTTTTTGGGTGCGCTTCTGGGCACCGTTTTTTTTGCCTTTCTAAGATAATAACCGGTGCGCTTAAGCGCACCCTACAAGACTGGTCTACTTCTTCTTCGCGCCCTTCTGCGATTCTTTTGCCCACGTGTCTTTGAGGGACACCGTACGGTTGAAGACGAGCTTGCCTTCGGTCGAATCGGGGTCGACCGTGAAGTATCCGTGGCGTTCGAATTGGAATCGATCACCGGGCTTTGCGCTCTTTAAGCTCGGTTCGAGCTGTGCCGTCACCACTTCGAGCGAATTCGGATTCAGGTTCGATCGCCAATCGGCGCCTTCGGGCACATCCTCGGGGTCGGGCGTTTTGAAGAGGTGATCGTAGAGCCGCACTTCGGCGGGGATCGAATCCGCGGCGGAGACCCAGTGGATCGTGCTCTTTACCTTTCGACCGTCCGGAGCATTGCCGCCCTTCGTTGCGGGGTCGTAGGTGCAGTGAACTTCGGTGATGTTGCCGCTAGCGTCTTTCACGACGTTTGTGCACTTGATGAAGTAGGCGTAACGCAGGCGCACTTCGTTGCCGGGGAAGAGGCGGAAGTATTTGGGTGGCGGGACCTCGGCGAAGTCTTCGCGTTCGATGTAGAGGACGCGTGAGAACGGCAGCGTGCGCGTGCCGGCGGACTCGTCTTCGGGATTGTTGATCGCCTCGAGCTCTTCGGTCTGACCTTCGGGATAATTCGTGATCACGACCTTGAGTGGTCTTAGAACTGCGAGCCGCCGCGGGGCGCGCTTGTTGAGGTCTTCGCGGAGGAAGTTCTCCAGCACGCTGATCTCGACCGTGCTGTTGAACTTGTTCATGCCGATGTGCTTGCAGAACGCGCGGATCGCTTCGGGCGTGTAGCCCTTGCGACGGAATCCGCTGATCGTCGGCATGCGCGGGTCGTCCCAGCTTTTCACGCGGCCCTCTTCGACGAGCGTGAGTAGCTTGCGCTTGCTGAGCATCGTGTAGGTGAGGTTCAGCCGCGCGAACTCGATCTGCTGCGGGTGCCAGATTTTTTTATCTTCCGGCCGACCTTTGTTCACCGCGTCGATGAACCAGTGATAGAGCGGGCGGTGATTTTCGAATTCGAGCGTGCAGAGCGAGTGCGTGACCTTCTCGATCGAATCTTCGAACCCGTGCGCCCAGTCGTACATCGGGTAAATGCACCACTTCGTGCCGGTGTTGTGATGCGATTCGTGGAGGATCCGATACATCACCGGATCGCGGAGGTTGAGGTTCGGCGAGGCCATGTCGATCTTGGCGCGCAGCACCTTTGAGCCATCCGGAAAATCGCCCTTGCGCATCTTGTCGAACAGCTCGAGGTTTTCTTCGACCGATCGATTGCGGTATGGGCTTTCGGTGCCGGGCGCGGTGAGCGTTCCCCGGTTTTTTCGGATATCTTCCGCGCTCTGATCGTCGACGTACGCGAGGCCTTTCTTGATCAGGTCGACCGCGTATTCGTACATCGTGTCGAAGTAGTCGCTGGAGAAGATGACGTTGGCCGGCGTGAAGCCGAGCCATCGCACGTCGCCTTCGATCGCCTTAACGTACTCTTCTTCTTCCTTCGACGGGTTGGTGTCGTCGTAGCGGAGATTGCACGTGCCATTGTATTCCTCGGCGACGCCGAAGTTGAGGCAGATGCTTTTAGCGTGGCCGATGTGGAGGTAGCCGTTGGGCTCCGGCGGAAAGCGCGTCGCAACGCGACCGCCCCACTTGCCGCTCTTGTTGTCTTCCTCAATCGCGCGGCGGATGAAGTCGAGGCCTTCGCGCTCGTCGTTGGTTTTTTCAGCTTCCATGATCGATCTCAAATGCAAAAGAATCGGGCAAAACAGAAGGTTTACCCGAATCGATCGGGTTGAACAAAGTGACAATTGGATTGCGGAACGAGTGAATGTGCGGCTAGCGCCGCTGCTGCGGTTGTTGCTGGCGGGAGATGATCGGACTCAATCGCATGCTGATGACCTTATCGGCTGACGGAGCATTCTAGTCCAAAGATTACTTCTTCTCAATCTTGGCGGTTTTGATGGGTGACGAAGGCGCCGGGGTTTGCGGCTGATCTTCGCCCTGCTCCGACGGCAGGTCGATGTGCGGCTGCCATTTCAGCCATTCGTCTTTTGGTTCGGAGTAGAGGTAGAAGAAACCGTTCGGCGGTGCCGGGTCCCCCAGATCGTCCGGTGTCGCGAAGGCAACGCTGCCGCTTAGAAGCGATTGCACCGAGCCGAGTTTGAAGCTGAGGTTGGTGAGGATTCCGCCATGCAGATCGGCGCCGCTGACGAGCCAGAACTTCGAGTTCACGCGCACGAGCGGAACATATCGCTTCCAGATAAAGATTGTTGCGTTGACCTCAGAGGCATCCGAGCTGAGGCGCATGTCCTGCACGACGCCGACCTGGGTGCCACGAAACTGCACCTGCGAGCCGACCTGGAGTTTCTCGATGCGGGGCGCGTGAACGATCCACTTCACGCCTTCGCGGGTCATGACGGGCGCTTCGCTGAGTCCTTCGAAGTTCGATTGCTCCTTGCCGTCGCCGGGAAGCGCTTCGATGTACGCGCCGCTGACGATCGTGCCGAGGCCTGTGAATCCGCCTTCGGAAAAGTCGGGGCGAACGATCCAGAACTTACTCCCTTCGCGAGCGACGAATTCGGCGTCGCGCTTAAGGCGCACGTGAATCTCGCCGCGGGTGTGATCGGGGCTGACCTTTGTCGAGACGACCTGGCCGACCTCCACGCCGTGCACGCGCACCACGGTCTCGTCAACCTGTACGCTGGCGGCGTCAGCGAAGTCGATGACGATCTCGCGCCCGCGATCTCGCAGGTGAATATAGAGGTAAAAGCCCGCGGCGATCGCGGCGAGGATGGGGACGAGCCACACGAGCGGGAACGGCCAGCGCATTTTCTTCAGGACCGGCTTCGCAAGGTCGATGTGCGGACGGTCGTGAAACGCATGGTCTTGCGCCGCAGGAGGTTGTTCGTTCGGGCGATTCATACGCCGCGGTCCTCCCGTTCCCAGATCAAGCGCGGATCGAAACTTGCGCTGGCGAGGAGCGTGAAGACGACCACCGCACCGAATGCGAAGAGGCCTTCTCCCGGCGTGACGCGCGCCATGCCGCGCAATTTCACAAGCGAGACAAGAATCGCGAGTGCAAAGACGTCGAGCATGGCCCAGCGGCCGACGCCTTCGATCGTTTTGTAGAGGTACGTGCGCGGGTGGCGGAGCCATTCGGCTTTGAACCAAACGGAGATCACGAGGAAGAACAAGCCGAGGAGCTTGAGCAGCGGAATCACGATGCTCGCGAGAAGGACGATCGCGGCGATGGTGTAATCGCGATCTTTGTAGAGGGCTTTGACGCCTTCCCACACCGTGTTGGTCGAGACTTGGCCGTGGATTTCCATGCGCAGGATCGGAAGGAGATTCGCGGGCGCGTAGAGGAGAAGCGCCGAGAGCGAGAACGCCGCCGTTCGCGCGAGGCTGTGCGGGATGCGGCGCTCAAGACGCGTGGCGCAGCGGGAGCACTCCGCGACAACGCGCGGCGGGAGTGGCGGCATTTCGTGAACGAGTCCGCAGGATGGACAGGCGATGGCTTCGGGCACGCGGTCAGTCTTAGCAGAGGCGCGAGACGGACGAAGCGCTCGATTTCCTGACGGTGAAATGAGGATGTGAACGTGACACCGGCTTTGGAGCCCGTGCGGTGTGCGCACGGCCTGGAAAGGCAGTGTCACGAACCTGTAAAAAAAGCGCCCTCGGACTTTCGCCCGAGGTGCGCGTTGATTGTTCGATCTATCGGTTCCCGGCTTAAGCCGTCGCGGTTGCTTCGGTGCGGACGTGGACCTTGCGGCCCTGGAATTCGACGGTGCCGTCCTTGAGCGCGAAGATCGTGTAGTCAGATCCGAGGCCGACGTTGTGGCCGGGCTCGTACTTCGTGCCGCGCTGGCGGATGATGATCGAGCCGGCCTGGACAGCCTGCCCGCCGTAGATCTTCACACCACGGTACTGCGGATTGCTGTCGCGGCCGTTCTTGGTTGAACCTTGGCCCTTCTTATGTGCCATAAATCACCGAACCTTCTCGATTTTGGATTTTGGATTGCGGATTCGGACCGCAACAATTGTACGAATTCTAGGCCCGTCCGGATCGACGGGTGGGGAAAGTTACTAGAAATCCGATCGGGATGCAACTGATCGGCTTGGGATGCTGTTCAATCCAGAATCGGCAATCCGAAATCCAAAATGGCGTCACCGCATGACCCAGTTGGTTTCCTTTTCGATGACCGGATCCTCGCCCGGTCGGACTTCGTCACCGGGGACCTGGTAGTTCAACTGCAACGTCTTGCGTAGGATGATCGGCTTGCCGTCGGCGTCCTTTTCCTGCTCGCCTTTGTCATTCTTGAGGAAGACCGATTCGCCGCTCAGTCCGCCGACGTAAATCGTGAAGCTGCCCATCTTCGCTTCGGGCTCTTCCCAGATCGCGACGCTGTCCTTGGCCTGATCATCGCCGATACGTAGCTCGCCGGCCACCTTCGTGTACGGCTCAAGATACTTGATGTGCTCGCGGTCCTTGATGGCGTCGAAGACCTTCTCGGGAATGTTGTTGTCGCTGCGGATGACCTTGCCTTCCTTGGTCACCAGTTGGAAGATCGGCAGGAAGGTTTGTTCTTTGTCGGTCTTGTTGGTGACGGTGTAGGTCATGTACCAATAGGCCTTGGGGGCGCTTTCGCCGGGGACGTCGACGACGATGCGCTTCGGCTTGGAGTGATCGAAATTGAGCTCCCAGCTGATCGGGTAGGGGCTGGGCTTGGGGATTTCGGCCCGCGCCGTCGAGACGGCCGCGCAGACGGCAAAGGCAGCACAGATTACGAAAACAAGCGACTTGCCCAATTGCGGCATAAATGGCTGGGATTTCATGGGGGTGATTCTCCGCAAGACATCGGCGGCAAGAGTGTGTTTGCCGTTTCCAAGCAGCGATGTATTCTGGTGATGCATGTCGAGCCTGTCAAATTTTCTCCGCCCCGGCGACGCCCGTTTCGACGACGGCCGCGACATTGATTATCGGCCCGTCCAGCGGAGCGAAATCGAGCCGGCGCTGCGGTTAATCCTCGCCTCCGGCAACGGCCCGGCGAGCGACGAACAGGTGCTCGACTTTCTCGCCTTCGCGCTGCACCGGGGCATCGACGTCAACGCCATCTGGGTCGCGCTGCGCAACGGACAGATTCTATGGGCGCTCTTGCCCGTGGTCAGCCCGGGGCGAACAATGCTGATGTTCTCCCCCACCCGCCTTACCAATAAGACACCGCTGCGCGTGATTCGTCAGCTTTCGAATGAAGTCGGCAACCATTGGAAAAATCGCGGGGTG
Organism: Phycisphaerae bacterium; assembly: GCA_025924315.1. Lineage (GTDB taxonomy): Bacteria > Planctomycetota > Phycisphaerae > Tepidisphaerales > Tepidisphaeraceae > JAICIO01. The sequence goes on along the minus strand of JAICIO010000033.1, from coordinate 51,324 downwards.
GATCTGGCGCAACTGCTGATCGATCCGCACGACGAGCCGGTGATTCGCGCGTATTGCTCGTGCGGATTCGAGCAGCTCGCGGAGCTGGTTTACCTGCAGCGAACGGTCGGGCGAAACATCAATGCGCCCATCGTGCCGGATGGTTATTCGCTGGCGACATACACCGAAGAGAATCATCGCGAGTTTGGGCAGACGATTCTCCGGAGCTACGAAAACAGCCTCGACTGCCCGGGCCTCAACGGCCTCCGTGATATCGATGACATCATGGCGGGCCACAAGGCTTCGGGCGAGTTTGATCCCAATCGGTGGTACCTGCTTTATCAGCATGCGAATCCGATAGCAGTGCTTCTGCTCAGCCGTTCACCGCATGCGGACGGGGTTGAGTTGGTATATCTCGGGTTGGCACCGCAAGCGCGAGGCCGCGGGATCAGCGACCTGCTCATGCATCTGGCAATGGCGAGCGTGTCGGCCGACGGACGCATGCAGCTTTCGCTCGCGGTTGATGCGCGTAACGAGCGCGCGATGAAGCTCTATTTCCGTCATGGGATGCAGCGCGTGGGGAGCAGAATGGCGCTGATTCGTGATCTTCGTGACCGAGCGACGACGTCCGTGTTACCGTAGCCGCCATTCCCTGCCGCTAAAGCGGCCGGGCCTTCAAATGCTGACGAGGCCCGGCGGCTTCAGCCGCAGGGATCTCTCGGCCTCCTAAGCGAAAATTTTTTCGTCCTCCACATCCTTTCCACACGGCTGATAATTTCGTGGGTGGTTTGTTGAGAAAAGAATTTTCGCGCTAAAACTGCACTGTTCCTTCCGCCCATCCTGCCGGTGTGAACGGAAAATCCGATAAAGAACTGCTTGCCAGTACAGGCAACGCGGTTTAACCTTGCCCCCGTTATATTCAGGATTGGTTAGAGCGACATCCGGATCGTGCAAAGCAGCTGGGGACTCGGCTGCGACGGCAACTCGCCACCGATTGGATTTTATTGCTCTGACTCACTTCGCACGGACGCGAAACCCAAGGATGGAAATTTGTTGTGAGGCAGGAAGCCTCCCCCGCCCGGGGAATGCTGCGGAGTAGCTCCACGCCTTAAGTGTGGGCTGTGACGCAAGGCGGGTTTTATCGCCGCGGAGGTGGTGCGCTCGAGGAGGGGCCGCTGCCTGCTCGGTGTGGGCGCCAGTCGCTTCATTGCGATTGGTTTGGGTGACAGGGGAAACGTACGAAGGAGATCAACGTGAGCTGTATCAGCGCACACGATCCCCAGCTTGCGCGCCTGGCCGATGCCATCGCACAGCGAGTGGGACAGCAACGCTTTCACGTTTGGTTCAACAACTCAACTCGACTCGATCTCAAACAGGATGGTCTCGAGATCGCCGTTCCGAATGATTTCATCAGTGACTGGATTGGCAAACACTTCACCCGCCCCATTCAGGAAGCGGCCCACGAAGTGCTTGGCTGTTCGTTGCCGGTGCGATTCAACGTCGTGCCGCAGCTGTTCGAAGTCGAAAGCGCAACGGCGGGCGAAACATCCGCGGCCAAGCCCGCGGCGATGGTGCGGCCTGCCAAGCCGGCGCGCGTTGCCGTGATGCCCGGCGTTCGTCCGACACCGGTGCTCACCGGCGCCGCGGTATCGGACGTTGAAGTCGATGCCATCAGCAAAGCGGTCGCGATCATGCAACCGGCGGTCAAGCCGTTCCGGAACGTGACGCCGATTCACCGCGAAATGGATTCGCAACCGCTTGGCAGTGGCCTTTTGCGTCCGCGGCTTCGTCACGACATCGAATCGTACGTCGTCGGCGCGAGCAACCAGCTCGCGTACAACGCCGCCCTCTACGTCGCCGAATTTCCCGGCGCGCAGTACAACCCGCTGTTCATCCACGGCAATTGCGGACTCGGCAAGACGCACCTGCTCCAAGGGCTGTGCAAGCGCTTCATCGAGCACCACCCCACCAAGCGCTGGATGTATCTCACCGGCGAAGAGTTCACGAACGAATTCCTCGCGGCGCTTCGGACGAACAAGCTCGACAGCTTCCGCCGAAAGATGCGCGATCTCGATCTGCTCGTGATCGACGACGTGCATTTCATGGGTGGAAAGAAGGCCACGCAGGAAGAGTTCCTGCACACGTTCAACGCCATCGAAGCGATGGGCCGCCAGATCGTGATGGCCAGCGACAACCACCCGAAGATGATCGAAGAATTCGGCGAATCATTGATCAACCGTTTCGTCAGCGGAATGGTCGTTCGCATCGATCCACCGAATTATGCGACACGCTGCGAGATCCTCCGCGCGATGAGCCAACGCAACGGCATTAACCTGCCCGAAGAAGTGGTCGCTTGGGTCGCACGTCGCGTGACGCAAAATGTTCGCGAGCTCGAAGGCGCGATCACCCGCATCAACGCGCACGTGAAACTCACCGGCCGCTTCGCGGATGTGGCGATGGCACAGGAAGCGCTTGGCGATCTCGATCGCCAGCTCATCGCACCCGTCAAACCCGAGAACATCCTCCAGAGCGTCTGCGATTACTTTGGACTCGAGCACAAGGACCTCATGTCCGGCCGCCGCCAGCGCACGATCAGCCTCGCGCGCAGCGTGGCGATGTTCCTGGTTCGAAAGACGGCCAAGCTCAGCTTCCCGGAAATCGGCATGCGGATGGGCAAGCGCAATCACAGCACGGTGATCAGCGCGTGCCGGCGCATCGAGCGGGCGGTGACTCGCAACGAGCCGCTTGCATGGACGAGCGCGGTCGGCGAGCGTACGGAAGAGGCGTCGGAATTGATCCAGCGCCTCGAAGAGCACAGCCGAGCAATGAATTAAGTGCGACCTACTCGACTTGAGCAGAAAGAACCGCGGGATACCCCCGCGGTTTTTTCGTGCGCCGTCACCGAACAACGGCGCCGAGGGCCCCGCGTATCAATTTCGGTCCTTTGCACCTTGAATGCACGCAGTCGGATCATTATTCTGTAACCTCCCCGACGTAGGCTGAGGGTTCCGGACGGGGTTTCCTTTCAACCGAACGCGCGCAGCGCCGAAGATTCAACAACACGGAGTTTTTCGCATGCCTCCGGTCTCGACCGACACCATCACCGTCCTCTGTTCGTGCGGAAAGAAGCTCAAGGCCCCTGCTTCTGCCGCGGGAAAGAAGGCGAAATGCCCCGCGTGCGGAAACGTGATGAAGATCGAAGCGCCGGCGGCGAGTACGGGCGCAGCACCGGTCGTTCCGCCCGTCTCATCCGCAGCCTTGGAAGCCGCGAAGGCTGGAAAGACGGCGGGAGCTGTGACCGCGAAGAAAGCTGCGGCGCCTCCCCCGCCCCCCATCCCCGCGGATGACCATCACGACGGCGGCGACGATCTCGGTGGACTTTACGAGCTCGCCGCGGTTGAAAAACAAGCCCGCTCCGCCGGTGCCGTCGACGACAGCCCGCGCTGCCCGAAATGCTTCACTGAACTTCCCAGCGGCGCAGTCCTCTGCACCAGCTGCGGATTCGATCTTCGCGCGCGGAAGCAGATCACCACTCAAAAAGGCGATCCGAAACCGCAACCCGCGAAAGGAGGCGGCGTTCTCAGCTACGGCGGAGGAAAAGCCGGCAAGAAAGACAAGATGGCCCCGCAGGGGTCGTTCCTTGTCGGCATCGCGTGCTGCCTCGGCTTCGCCTTGGGCGGCGCGCTGCTCTGGTTCCTGCTCGAGATCAGCACAGGCATCTGGACGGCGTACTGCGCGATGGGCGTCGGTGCACTCGCGGGCGTGGGCATGCAGATCGGCCAGAAGGGTTACAGCAAGCTCGGCGGTTGGGTCGCAGTTGCGGCCACGTTCGTCTCGATCATCATCGCCAACGTGGCCATCGGCGCGTGGGAAGTCACGCACATCAAGATCCCCGGACAAACCAAGCAAACCGCAAAACTCGAGGACCAGGAGAAGAAACTCTCCGCCGACGAATCGAAATACGACGAGCGCGTGCTCGAACAATTTCGCGAGGAATATCGCAAGGCTCATCCAGCCGTCGCCGGCAAAGCCGACACCAGCGCTGATACGTCAGACTCCGCCGACGGAGACGACAGCGGCGATGAAGGCGGCAGATCCTTCAACCGACTGATGCGCGATGAGATAAACGAGCGCCAAGCCGCGGTTGACAAGGTCAAGGCGATGCCCAAGGCGGATTACGATGCGCTGATCGCCAAGCTCGACGAGAAGGACGAACGCGAGGAGCTGATCGAGCATCTCACGCAGGAAGAAATCGCCAAGCGAGGTGTTTCGAGATACCAATCGAGTTACGAAGACCATTTGAAGGCCTCGCACGACATCGCGCAGAAGCAGGTCGATGGCATGACGCGCGACCAGGTGAAGGCGGCCCTGGGGCCACGACAGGAAAAGGCCAAGGCCGAGGCGAAGCAGCAGATGGAGAACTTTGAGAAGGACATGAAGGACAAGGGCCTGGATGACGACGCCAAAGGCGCCGCCGCCCGGACGGGCGTGTTCCTGATTATCCTGCTGCTGATCTTCGGATGGCGAACGATTCTGTTCGTCATCCTCGGGATGGCCTTCGCGTATAGGACGGCATCGGGTGGCGTAAGCGGGTAGAAGATCGACTCTGAAAACAGACGCGAAATCGCAAGCGATGCTCGAATACCGCTTGACTTCGACGAGCTCAGTCGAGTCGCGATTTCGCGTCTTTTGTTAGACCAGAACCGTGCAGATAATTTTGCGCCTTCTTGGTCGCGTATCGAAATCAATCAGGATCACCTGCTGATATTCACCGGTCAGTAGTTTTCCATTTGAAAACGGAATCGACACGCTCGGACCGACCAAAGCGTGGCGGATGTGGCTGTGGCCGTTGTCGTCGTTCCACGTCGCTTCGTGCTCGTAGGGGACGTTGTCCGGGATCAGCCGCTGCAGGGTGTTCTGCACGTCGTGCTTCACCAGGCCCGGCTCATATTCAAGCGTGGTAATGGCAGCGGTGCTTCCGACGACGAAACAGTGCAACACGCCGTCGCCTTCCGTGCCGCGCATCTTCTCAGAGAGTTCGGGGCTGAGGTTGACGATGTCGGTGTTGCCGTCCGTCGAGACTTCAATGATGAATCGTTTCATGAGTTCGTCCATGCGACCGCGGCGAATATGATGCCGCCATGCTCATCCGTCGATTGATGATTGTAGTGGCGATAGTGGCGTTCGCCCAAACGCCCGCGGAAAAAGTTTTCGCGGATGCGGGAAAGTATACGGCGCAGCTCGAAGCAGAATGCAATGCGATGCTTCAATCGGCGGTGCAGCGCCCATACGGGTGGGCCTGGGATCCCCTGATGAGCAATGCCGATCCGTCCAAGCCGCGCGCGGTGTCCATGGAGCCACAGGGCTCGCCGTCGGTTGGTTTGATTTTGCAACTCGCCGGCGAGTTGCTGAAGAAGCCGACGTATCTCGATGCCGCCGAGCAATCCGCCCGCGGAGCGCTCGCCTCCCACGATGACGGCGGACGAATCGCGCCTGTTCCGATTTTCGGCGATTCCGTCGCCGTCAATCCCGATCCGTCTCCCCTGCCCGATCGCGCTGCCACGCGCGCCGCGCTGGCGCTGGCGCTCACCGTCATTCCCAATGCAAACGCGAAAGATGAATTGACGACCGCCGCAGCTGCGGCCGCGAAATGGCTGGCGCGACAGCAGTCCGCGAGCGGCGCCTGGCCGACCGTCGCTGCGGATGCGCAGAATCCCGCCCGCGTCGCACGAATAGACAATACCGACGCGCGCGACTGCACGCTCACAATCCTCCTCGCCGGCGAGATCCTTCACGACAAGGCATTCACGCTCTCCGCCAACCGCGCGATCAACGCGCTTCTGCAAATGCGCCAGGCCGATCAGCACAACCTCTGGCGAATCGCGTACGACGAGAAACTCTCGCCCGTCGCGGGCAAAACGCAGTTTCCGGACACGGTCGATCTCCTCGCATCGCAATATGCGATGCAGACGCTGCTGGGCGATTACCTGTTCACCGGCGAGCGGCGAATCGGGCTCGCGCTCGATGATGCGGTGCGCGCTTCGACGCAGATGAAGCGTTCGGACAATCGATGGGATCGCTTTCCGCAGAACGAAACGGCGGCAACCACGCGCGCTCGAAATGATTCTCTCGCGGCCGAGCCGCTGCACGTGGCTGATTTAATCGACACGGTCCGCCAGTTGAAGGTGCTGGGCCGCGAAAAGTATTTGCGCATGGCCGAGCGGCACTTTACGCTCAACCAGCAGCTGGCGCTGGCGATCTGCGGGTTCGATGATTCGCGGCTGCTGGTCGACCTGCCGGTCACGACGGACGAGACGCTCGATTACATCCGCCGACATCAAGCGGATTGGAAAACGTTGGAAGAGCCGGCGCCCGCCGAGCTTCCTGCCCGCGTGCATCGACTATGGCTCCTGCTGATTCGCGCGAAGATCGAGCAGATGTGAGGTAGTGATTATTGATTATTGATGAACATCGGGGTGCGAAGGAACCGGCGAGCAAGCTCGCCGGTTACACGAGTTAATCAATAATCAACAGCGTTCATTTCGACGCCGTTGCCCGCCAGGTCGAATACTTCTGCATCGCCATCTCCAGCACCGGCTGAACGAGTCGGCGTGGATCGACGTCGGGGACGATCATCGCCTCGGCTTTGAGACGCTGATAATCCCGCTCGCGCATTTCGCGGGCCTGGGCTTCGAACAGCGTCTTGTGAATCGCTTCCTGCACATCCGGATCGTCGAACGATTTGGTGTTGCCGGTCTTCAGATTCTCGAGCTTGGCGATATAAAACGCGTCCGGCGTTTCGACGATGTCGGTGATCTGCCCGGGCTTGATTTTCCACACCGCCTGTTCGAGCTTCTCGTTCGCATACGCGCCGCGTTCAACCCAGCCGACGTCGCCCTTCTGACGCGCGAGATAGTCATCCGAGTTGTACTTCGCGGCAAGCGACGCAAAATCTTCCCCCGCGCGGGCGCTCTTCAATGTCTGCTCCGCGAGCTTGCGGGCTTCTTCTTTGCTGCCGACTTTCTTGAAATCGAATTTGATCACTCGGAATTGCGCTTGGGCGCGCTCGCTGAAGTTGTTGATGTGATCGTCGTAGTACTTGCGCATCTCGGCCGGCGAGACCTGCACGCGCGGGCGGATCTTCTTCTCAAAATACATCATGTTCACGATCGTGCGGTTCTGATCCGCGACCTGCTGATCGAACGGATATCCCTCCGCGGCGGCGCGGCGCTTGGCTTCTTCGATCGATCCGCCGGCGTAGGCAATCTGCTTCTGCTGCCACTGCGTGGTGATGGTGTCGGCCATCTTTTTTTCATCGGGCGAAAGCGCTTCCATCGCGGCGGCGTACTGCAACTCGCTGCGGATTTGCGAAACGATCTCCGTTTCGATTTCGGAAGCAGCGACGCGGCGAAATTCGTTCTCGTTCATCTCGCGTGCTTTGGCGCCGAGATCTGCATCGAGCGCCTGCAGGACCTTATCGGCGTAGATCGGCTTGCCGTTCACCTGCACGAGCACTGAGCCGAGGCTCATGTACTGACCAGTGGGAATCGAGGTCGCCTGCGGGCGCGTCGTCGCGGGATTCACCGGCGGCATCGGCACCGTCGCGGGCACCGGCGGCGGAATCATGGGGGTGTTGCGCGGCGCTGAATTCGCCACCGGCGTCATCGTCGCCCCGCGATCGGGAAGTTGGTTCCGGCGATAGATCGCGCCGGATTCTTCGACCGGTCCCGGCTGTCGCGGCAACAGCGGGCGAGAATCGGGGGTCGCAATCGTCCCGTCGCGCGCTCCCGGATTACCGCTTGCGCATCCCTGCGACATCATCATCAGCGCCAACGTCACCGAACCCGCCGCCCATCGCAGCACACGATCCATCGAGCCTCCAATCCGTTTCGCCGACAAGTGTAACGCGAGATCGATGTGAAGACCAAAACGAAGCGGCACAGTCCCGGAGGGCCGGAACTGTGCCGCAGTTTCGTCAAGCGTAGTTGCTCTACTTGTTCATGTCCGGCGTCGCGCTCGCACCGGGTTTATCCTGGCCCGGCAACGTCCAGAACTGCCGCAGCGTTTTCACCAGCGTCGCGCTATCCGGATCGCGCTGCTCGAGCAAGTCGAGATATCCCGCTGCCTGCTGTTCATTGCCTGTGTTGTACGCGATGTACGCGAGCAGGAAGATCGGCATCGACTTCTTCGGATCCTTGGCGTTCGCTTCCTTCAGGTCGGTCAGAAGATACGCGAGGCGATCGTCGCCGATCATTTTGCGGAGATCGTACTGGCCCATCAGCAGTTTCTTATCGCTCGTGAATGCCTGCTTCAGGTCCTCTTCAGCGCGAACGTAGTAAGTCGCGCCGAGTTCGGCATTGGCTCGGCCGATGATCACCAGCGGCTGGTTGGGCGCAACGCGAACAGCGTTTTGATAGGTCTCGATCGCCGAGAACCACTTGCCCTGGTGCATCTGATCTTCAGCCTGCGCCATCAACTTCTTGAGGCCTTCCGCCTTGATGCCGTCGGCCAGCGAATGCACCTGCACCGGCTTGGGCTTTTCCGTGGGCTTCTGGAACGTCGGACCTGGAATCTGGATCGGCGCCGCGTTCTGATCGGGCGCCGCGTTTGCGCCGTGAGGCGCCGGGGCAACGCCGCCGGGGTTCTGACCCGGAGCACTCACCCCTACGCCCGGCGCATTCCCGCCCGGCGCGGCCGGACCGGCTGAACCGGGTGCCGGGGCCGCGCGCTTCGCCTCGTCTTGCTGCTTCGCCAGCGCGACCGATGCGTTGTACTGCTTGTTCGCCTGAAGCGCAGCGTATCCTTGCGGCCCGAGGTATGACTTGAGCTCGTCTTCCATGGATTGGTATTGCGTGCTCTGCTGCGCCGGCGTGCTCAGCAGTTTCTGCTGCGTCGATTGATTGGTCTGCAGCGTTCCGCCGCCAACGTTTGTGTTCGCGAGATTCTCGCCGGGCAATTGGCCATTGGGCAGCGGCTTATCTGCCTGCTGGCCAAGCGGCGTGTTGAGCGGCTGTGCGAGGTTCGGCGTGCCCTGGCCGGTGTTCTGCAGCGTGCCCGCGCCGAGAGCCGTGTTGTCGATTTTCGCGCTCTGTCCGATATTGCTCGTCATCGGATTGGATGGAACCATCAGCTCGTTGCGGAATTGTTGAACCGTCTGATCGTCCAGCGCCTGATCGTTTATCCCGCGGAAGGCGGTGTCATTTAGCAGCGACTGATCGTCGTCGCGCGTCCACTGCCGAATGCCGTACAAAGGCGATGCTGTGATCAGCGAATTCGTATTGGAAGTGCTGACCGGGCCTGGCAGTACGGTTTCACCGGGACGGGGAGCCGACATCGGGGTGACCGTGTCCGTGTCACTGAAGTTGACGACGCCGATGCGCAGGTCGCCCGCGCTGCGCGTTTGCGGGGGCGCGGGAACATATGCGCTATTGCTGAAGCCCTGCTGAATGTACCCCGGCGGCGCGTTGACGCCCCTCGCGGCGGAATCGTAGATCGGGCGAACCACCTGTGCGTTGTTGGCCGCGAGAATGCCCGTCGGGGCGCCGCTGCTCTGCTGGATAAAGTTGCCCGAAAGTTCCGCGCCCGTGGTGCCGTGGAAACTGATTCCGTCGGTCGTTTGAAGCTGACCGTGAAACCCGCGACCGGCGGTCACGTTGTTGTAAACGATGTCGTTTTGGTTGATGGGCTGATAGCGGCTGGCCGCCGGACCGTTGCTTCCACCGCTGCCGATACGGTTGTTCGCATCGCGCGCATTGCCGGTATCGATTCGAACCTGAGCAAAGCTTGAGGTAGCGATCCCCGCCACCGATACCGCGGCCACGGCGCTGACGAGCCAATTCAATTTTCGTTGTGTCATTTCGAACTCCCCGCGTAAGGACAACTTTTCACCGGACTGAGAGTTGCGCACATTCTAACAGAAAGTTAGACCCGCGTCAGAAGCAAAAGTTGCCGCCGATTGGAGTCTCTATCGTCAATTTCACAATTTTTCGCTTGCGATACCTTGTATAGCGAGGCATAATACCTTGTGTCGCAAAGCATCGCGGCGGAGGTTTTCAATGGAATTCCCTGAAGAACTCGTTCGCGGAAGCATCGTGCCGATCGTCCTATCGCTTCTCCGGGAGCGGCCGATGTACGGCTACGAAATCGTCAAACTCGTCAACGCCCGCTCAAATGGAGCGCTCGAATGGAAAGAAGGAACGCTCTATCCCGCCCTGCATCGCCTGCAGGCCGCGGGCAAGATTAAGTCACAATGGCGCGATGCTCCCGACGCCGAAGGGGGACGCAAGCGAAAGTATTACACCATCACCCCGTCCGGTCTCGCTGATCTCGGTCAGAAGGTGGATGAGTGGTCGAACTTCACGTCGGCCGTCCAAAAAGTCCTCCGCGGAGCGTGAGCCATGGCTTCTCCCTTTGATCCCCTTCTCGATCGAGTGACGCAACGGCTTCAGATCGATCCGGAATTGCAGCTGGAAGTGGCGCATGAGCTTCGCACGCACCTCGAAGAATCCGCGAAAGAATTTCGCGCCGCCGGGCGATCGGAGGACGACGCGATCATCGAAGCATCGCGCGCGCTCGGCAGCGAAGAGGAACTCTCCGAACAACTCTGGCAGGCCAACCGTCGTCGTATGCGCACGCGCAAGATCGCGCGCTGGGCGATCGGCGCAACGCTCGTTCCGGGCGCAAGCGTCATTGCGATCAGCGTCACGTGGACGACGCTCCTCTCCTTCGCCTTGCTGCTTTCGATTGTCAGCTACGGCACGACACCGAGCAGTGGGCTGATCGGCCTCGCCGCGCGACACGCGGCGGATCGCGTCAGGGCCAACATCCCTCAGGAAGAACGGGATCTGGCGCAGAACGAAGGCGACATCAACGCGCGCATCGCGCGTGCGGACACTATCCTTCAGCGCGCGCCCAACGACCCGGCGGCATATGCGAACTATGCGCTCTCACAATTGGTCAAACTCGGACCATCCGGCACCGCTCCAGACCTTGGCCGGCTGCTTACCGTTCTTGATCGTGGGGAGGTACTCGAGCCAGCGAACGCACTCTACCCAACGCTCGAATCGGCGGTGCTGTTCGAGGACTCCACCAAGACCGACAGCACCGCAAACGATCGCTTCGACTATCGCGATCCAAACGGAAGCGGCCCTGTTTTCGTCGTGCCGCGTTACACCATTACGAACCGGAAGGAATTCGACGCCGCCCTCGCCGCATTTCGCTCCGCGAGCCACAAGAAATACTTTGACGCACACACGATGGACGCGGCGAAGCGGCAACTCGATCTCCTGCCGTCCAATTCTCTCGACGGCCAGCTCCTGCGCATTTCGCTTGCATGCCAGATCCTTCTTCCGCATGTGCCGAAGACGCGCGACCTGTACGATCACCTCGGTGCGGTCGTGCTCTCCGCTGCTTCGGAGAATGACCGAAAGAGCGCGATGGATTGGATCGACGCCGAACGTCGCGTCGCGGACATGGCGATCGAGCGGAGCGACGTCCTGGTCGAGCTCATTTCAGCGGCGCGGCTCAAAGAAGCGACGGTGGGACAAACGGCGCTCGTCCTCGAAAAACTCGGCGATCACACCGGCTTCGACCGCGAACGCGATCGCATGATCGCAATGGAAGCCGGCGTGCAACCGAGGATCTTCGCCCCCACCTCCGCCGCAGAATTGCCCGAAAAGTTCCTCAGCCTCTCCGATCGCTACTTCCTGGCGGCATCGACCGACGTCGCGAAGATCAATCTATCCGCCCATCGAGATGCGGAATATGCTCTGTTCGACCAGGTCTCGCTGACGATCGGACTCCTCGCGTTGCTGATCGTGATCGGGCTTCAACTGCTTATCGCAATCGGCACATCGATTCGGCGATCGGAACGACCGACCCTGTACTTCATCGGTTGGCGACGCGTGATTAAGATCGTCGCTGTCGCGATCATCCTCCCCGCCGGTGCGTATCTCGCTTACGCGTGGTCACCCATTAGTGGCCGGATCTATGGCGCACCCGCCCTCGCAGGCGTGCTGGTGGTCGAGTACTCGCTCGTCGGCCTGATCATGTTCTCGATTCTCCGCGTGCTCTTCGACACGGCCCTGCGCGAGCGGTCTGCGGAACTCGGACTCGATACCGCGAATACCCCCGCCGCTCCGTCCGCGACATGGCGTTACGCCGAACTCATGCTCGGCGTAATCGCCTTTGCTTACATCGCGATCGAGCGCTGGTACATCGCGACGCATAACGTCGGCGGAAAGTTCTCCGCTTCGATGGGCATCGGTTTCGCCATCAGCATCTGCATCTGGATGTTCGACCTCGTCACGCTGCTCGTGGGAACGCATACAACACGCGCCGATTCGAGGAATCTGATCGAGCTCTGCGCGCTGTTGCTGATCGTCGCTGCGATCGGCATCGGGCTTTTCTTCAAAGGACTGGAAGCGTTCGCGGCGGTCGGCGTCGTCGCTGTGATGATAGCGATTGTAGTCATCGCAATATCGCGCTGGTTGCGCGCGAAACGCGAGAATCTGCCCGAAATCTCGTGGCGACTGGCGATCGTGCCGCTCGAACTGTTGACCGTCCTCATCCTCGCGATTCTGGTGCTTCCGCTCCTTCAGATGACCGAACGCTGCGCAACCAATCAGTTCCAACGGCCGGTGCCATATCTGACCAACGAAATCGAGAACAGCCAGTATCACGATCTCCGCACGCAGTTGCTCCAGGACATTGTTCCGCCCGCGCGCGAAGCCAGCTAAAACCGAGGCACGCGGCCTTCTGGTTTCTTTCCGCGCGCCGGTTATTCTTTCCGCCCTATGGTCCGCTCTGTGAGCCTGGCGGCGTCGCGCTTCCGGGTTTTGATCTCTCGCGCCTTGCAGCGCGTCGGTTTTCGCGAAGATTCGTTTCTTCTTCTCGTCGCGGGCGTGGTCGGTGTGCTCACCGCCGCCGCTGCCGTCGGATTCCACGAGCTCATCGTCGCGATCCGTGATTTGCTTTACACGCAGCTGGATCCCGCGTTTCTCTATGGCCCGGGCGTATTCATGCTGATCGTTTGGCCGGCGCTGGGCGGATTGCTCGTGGGCATCATCAGCAACTACCTCGTGCGCGATCGCTCCGGCCGAGGCGTCGTTGACGTTCTTGAATCGGTCATTCGCTCGAGCGGATTCATCGCGCCCGGCGCCGCGATCGAAAAGATTTTTACCAGCGCCATCACGATCGGCAGCGGCGGCTCGGGCGGGGCCGAAGGACCGATTTTGCAAATCGGCGCCGCGATCGCGTCGTGGATCGGGCAAGTCTTTCGCCTCGCCCGCGCGCAGATGCCGCTGATCGTCGGATGCGGCACCGCCGCGGGGATCAGTGCGATCTTTAACGCGCCGATGGGCGGGCTGCTCTTCACGCTCGAAGTGATTCTGCAGGATTTTTCGATTCGCACGGTCACGCCGGTTGTCGTCGCGAGCGTCATCAGCAACGTGACGACGCAGGCAATCTTCCGCACGCTGCATCTGCATCACGAGACCAAGCTCGCGATCTTCACGCTGCCGTCGCTGCCGGAGTTGACGCTCACCTGGCCGCAGCTGGGCAACTTCGTGTTGCTCGGTGTGGTGTGCGGCATCTTCGCCGTGATCTTTACGAAGGTGCTTCACTTCATGGAGTCGCGCTTCGCGGAGATGCGTCTAAACCCGGCACTTCGCCCGGCACTGGGCGGCGCGGCGCTCGGTGTGCTCGGCGTGATCTATGTCATCCTTTTCGGCTGGGTGGCGCTTAAAATGTCCAAGCCGATCGACTTTTCCCACTACCCCATGCCGGCATTTTTCGGCGATGGCTACGGATTTATTCAACTCCTCTTTTCGAACGATTTTTACACCGACCCGCGCGTCAGTGCGAAATACGTCCTCTCGCTGCTGCTTTTCCTCGCGGCAGTGAAAATTCTCGGGACCTGCCTCACGATCGGCAGCGGCGGAAGCGGTGGCATCATCGCGCCGTGCCTATTCGTAGGAGCGGTGGTCGGCGGTTTGCTCGGAATATTGCTGAATAAGCACGTCTCACCGGACGTTCAACCGCCGATCTATGCGCTGGTCGGCATGGCGACGGTTCTCGCTGCGGTCGTTCACGCGCCGCTCGCTTCCGTGCTGATTCTGCTGGAGCTGTCGATGGATTCGCGTCTCGCCCTCCCCGCGATGCTCAGCGCCGTCGTGGCAACCGGCACCGCGCGACGGATCTTGCCGGAATCGATTTACACTCTCGGCCTGCGCGAGCGCGGCATTCGCGGCGGCGGAGCGGATCACATGCTCCTTCGTCGAATGCACGTCGAGCAGATGACGCTCGAGCCTGCAACGACGCTTCATCCCGAAGATCCACTTCAGCGCGTCATCGATCTGAGGATGCAGACGGGCACGCACAATTTCGTCGTCGTGGACAAGCAGGGTTATTACCTCGGGATGCTTATCGAAGACGACGTCAACTTGGCGCTGATGCAGCGGGAAGCAGTGCCGCTCTTGCTGGTGAACGAGCTCATGCGCACGGATGTTCCGCTCGTGCGAAACACAGACGATCTCGTGCAGGTGCTCAATGTCTTTTCGCGATTCGATGTCGATTATTTGCCCGTCTGTCTTACGCAATCCCCCGGAAAAGTGATCGGCCTGATCGGTCGCGGCGGACTGATGCGGTACTATCAGACCCGACTCGCAGGATGAGGATCTCTATGAAAGTGAAAAAGAAACAAGTGATTCTGATCGCCAACGGCGACCTGCGTCTGAGCGCTAATCAAAAGTGCTGGCCCGAGCAGGAGAAAATGGAGCAGGCGCTCGCGCACGCGGTTGCGCAGGAGGGATATGAGGTCGTCCGCGCGCACCCGTACAAGCCGGATCAGCAGCATGGATTCATCCAATCTCAGAAAGAAGGGATGGAAGTCTTCCGCACGATCGATCCGAAGGCGCCGCTCATCGTGGCCGAGGCGGTGTGGCAATATTCGCATCACGTGCTGCACGGGCTGATGACGCACCAGGGGCCGATCCTTACAGCCGCGAACTGGTCCGGCACCTGGCCGGGATTGGTCGGGATGCTGAATCTTAACGGCTCGCTCACGAAGGCCGGCGTGAAGTACTCGACGATCTGGAGCGAAGACTTCACCGACGATTACTTCAAGACGTATTTGCGAGACTGGCTCAAATCCGGCAGCGCGAAGCACAAGACGACGCATGTCGAGAAGCTAAAGAACATCAAGATTCCGAGTCGCGAGCGGAAGCTCGCGGTTGCGCTGGCCGCCGAGCTGCAAAAAGACAAAGCCATCATGGGCGTCTTCGACGAAGGCTGCATGGGCATGTTCAACGCGATCATCCCCGATCATCTCCTCAATCCCACTGGCGTCTTCAAAGAGCGCCTCAGCCAGTCCGCGCTGTATTACGAAACGACACAGGTGAAGGACGACGAAGCGCAGGCCGTCCGAAGATGGATGGACGACCGCGGAATGAAGTTCGTCACGGGCAGAAACGGCGAAACCGATCTCACCGATGCGCAGATCCTACAGCAATGCAAAATGTACATCGCCGCCCTTCGCATCGCGGATGATTTCGGTTGCGCGACAATTGGGATTCAGTATCAACAAGGATTGAAGGACCTGTTGCCCGCGTCGGATCTGGTCGAAGGCACGCTGAACAACGCCGAGCGTCCGCCGGTGAAATCACGCGACGGTTCGCGCGTGCTCTACGACGGCGAGCCGCTGCCGCACTTCAACGAAGTGGATGAATGCGCGGGTCTGGATGGTTTGCTGACGTATCGCGTGCACAAGGCGCTTGGCCAGCCGGCCGAGAATACGCTGCACGATCTGCGCTGGGGTGACATCGATCGCTCAGGCACCGTGGAAGACTACGTGTGGGTGTTCCTCATCTCCGGCTCCGCTCCGCCGGCGCATTTCATCGATGGGTGGGCCGGCGCAAGCAGCGAGCGCCAACCGCCGATGTATTTCCGTCTCGGCGGCGGAACGCTCAAAGGCATCAGCAAGCCCGGCGAGATCGTCTGGAGCCGCGTCTTCATTGAGAACGGCAAATTGAAAATGGACCTCGGCAGAGCCGGCGTCGTCGCGCTCCCGCAGGAAGAAACCCAGCGCCGCTGGGACGCGACCACGCCGCAGTGGCCGATCATGCACGCGGTCACCTACGGCATCACCCGCGACCAAATGATGGCCCGCCACAAAGCGAACCACATCCAAGTCGCCTACGCCAACAGCCCCGAAGAAGCCGACCGAGCCATGCTCACCAAAGCCGCGATGGCCGATGCGCTCGGGCTATCCGTTCATATTTGTGGAACAAAGAAAAACGGCAAGGGATGGGATTAATTGTGCCACCGATGGGGCACCGATTCACACCGATAAAAATCAGAATCGTTGTTCATCGGTGCCCTATTGGTGGCAAATCCTCATGATTTCTTCGAGGCGAAGTCTTTCATGAACGACGCGAGGGCCTGGCAGCCTTCGACGGGCATCGCGTTGTAGGTGCTGGCGCGGATTCCGCCGACGGTGCGGTAGCCTTTGAGGCCGACCATTTCATTTTTCGCTGCGGTCTTTACGAACTCGTCCGTGAGCTCATCGCTCGGCAAACGATAGGTGATGTTCATCCGTGAGCGCTGTTCCTTGATCGACACCGTGCCTTTGTAGAAGCCGTTGCTGTTGTCGATCGCCTCGTAGATGAGCTTCGCCTTCTGCTCGTTGATCTTCTCCATCGCCGCGAGTCCGCCCTTCGCGTCGAGCCAGCGGAAGACTTCGAGCAGGATGTAGATTCCGAACGTCGGCGGAGTGTTCACCATGCTTTTCGCGTCTGCCTGGTCCTTGAAGCTCCACAGTTTGGTCGGCACCTTCTTCTGCTTCGCGTAGAGATCCTTGCGCACGATCGTGAGCACGACACCGGCGGGCCCGAGGTTTTTCTGCGCGCCGCCGTAGAGGAGCGCGATGTCCTGCACCGGATGCGGGCGGGCCATGAACTCGCTGCTCGCGTCGACGACCAGGTTTGGATGCTTCGGCAGCGTCGGCAAGCGATGGCCGTGCACCGTTTCGTTGGAGCAGACGTGGAAATAATCCGCTTCGGGGTTCAGCTTCCACTCGCTGGGCTGTGGCGCGTGATCGAAGTTCGTCGACTCGCTTGAAGCGACGATGTTCACGTTGCCCATCGCCTTGCCGTTGGCGGCAGCCTTCTTGCTCCACTCGCCGCTGACGAGGTAGTCCGCGGAGTTATTCAGGAAGTTCATCGGGATCAACGTGAATAGCTGCGTCGCTCCACCTTGCAGAAATAACACGTCATGCGAATCGCCGATGCCGAGCAGCGATTTGCATCGCTTGATCGCTTCGTCGATGACGCAGTCGAACTCTTTTCCGCGGTGGCTGCATTCGGCAATGCCGAAGCCTTTGCCTTCATAGTCGAGCAGCGTCGCCGCCGACTTCTCAAGAACCTCGGTCGGAAGCATCGCGGGTCCGGCACTGAAATTGTAAATGCGTTTTGACATGGATTTATTGATTGTTGATTAGTGATTAACGGATCCAGTTACGCTTCCTGCCACTGCTTTTTGATGAATTCGAGGACACGAGCGCCGTCGGCTTCGAAATTGGTGAACGGCGGCGCTTCGACGCTGATCAGGCCGTTGTACTTTGCATCCTTGAGCACTTTGAAGACCGGCCGATAGTCCGACTTCTTACTTTCGCCCGGCGCGACGCGACCGTCTTTGTCCGCGAGGTGCACGTGACGGATCCAAGGCATGGCGGCGCGGAGGTTTTCCAGTGGCTCGTTCTCCAGCCAGAAATGATAGCTGTCCACGAGGCATTGGAAGTTCGGATGATTCACCGCCCGCACGTACTCCATCGCCTCGGCGACGGTGTTGACGATGTTCGACTCGCCCTTGTTGAGATGCTCCGCGACCATCGTCACGCCATGTTTCGATGCAATCTCGGCGCTCATTCGATCGAACGCCAGGATCTGCTCGCGCGCTTTGTTGCGGTCGAAACCATCGGGAATGTTACGCGCTCCGGCGCTGCCGAAGACGAGCATCGTCGTGCCAGTCTTGGCGGCGCGGGAAATCACGCACGTCATGTACGCCCGCAGTTTCTCGAGATCCGCCTGGGGACCGGTGATCCTGATCGACCCCGGCACGAGCATGTTCGCCGCCGGCACAGGAAGAGCGGACTTGGCGAGCCGCTCCATCCCCTTCCACTCGTTATCCGGCGTTTCGCCCTGAAGGAAGGTCTGCACGCATTCCTCGACGAAATCCCACCCCGCCGCCTTCACGGCCGCGGAACGTTCGACGGTTGTGCAGATGCCGAATTTCATGGGGGAGGAATCATAGAGGATCGGCGAGGGTCATGCCACAGGGACGCGAAAGGACGCGAAATCGCAAGCGACTGTCAGCGGAAGTCGCGGTGCGGGCGTTGCTTGCGATTTCGCGTCTGTTAATCGTGCGGCGCGATGCCATCTGGCGTGATCAGCAGGATCTTATCCGTGATCTGGTGCGGCATCTGGCGGTAATCGGTGGCGATTTGATCGCGCAGGCGATCGACCGTTTCCGAGTCGTCGCGGAAGCAGAGGAGGATATCGCGGTTGGGGATGGCGGCGGCGAAGCTGTTGCCTAAGTGCTCGCGGAGGCGATCGTGAAGTGTAGGTAACAAGATGCGGCTGGCGTCGAAGCCGTCCATGGTCTGAAAGAGGATCAGGTTGATCTTTCCGCCTTCGTCGGTGGCGGCGTGCGCGTTGATGCTTTCGCTTTTGGCGACGAGGTTGTGGATGGCGGTTTCGTGCAGCGTGTCGACGTTCACCTTCCACCGCTTGAGGTACGGCGGCGGGATGTAGGTAACAGTGCGATCATTGTCGACGGCGTAAGCGACCTGCAGCCCCGGGACGAGCGGCTGGGTGACCATCTTCTTCACGCTGGCCTCGGAACCTTCCTCCGCGACGACGATCGGCAGAATGCGCTCTTTGATCTCGTCGAATTTCGCGTCCTGATCCGGCGTGCCTTCGCCGGCGCGAATCAGCTCGACCGTCCAGCGCTCAACGTGATGTTGAAAGCCGTCGGGTTGCAGTTCGCAGATGCGATAGAGGTTTTCCATCGGCGCGACGTGGCCGTTGATTTTGAGGGAGAAGTTTTCTTCCGCGCGCGCGATCTTCACCAGCGGGAACCGCTGCTTCACGACGTCGATGACCTGGTCGATGAACTTCTCGCGCGTCATGTGCCCTCTAGCAGGCAAATCATATGCCCGCATCTATTGGTTATCGACAGTCAGCGCGGCATTTGGTGAGTGAACTTCACTTCATGGAAGGGGCGGAATGCCTTATAACTCCGCCGCGTTGAAAGGAATCTGATGGCAGAGGCAATTCGGGTTGGAATCATCGGGGCGGGTTGGCCGGGAACGGCGCATGCGAAGGGATACGCCGAGGCGAGCGGGTTCAAGCTCGTCGCGGTCGCGGATCTCATTCCATCGCGGCGCCAGGCGATGATGCGAGAGCATGGCATCACGAAAGAATTCGCGGACGCGAAAGATCTGCTCGCGGACAAGGACATCGACGCGGTCAGCATCTGCCTGCCAAATTATCTGCACGCCCCCATCGCGCTGGAGGCGCTCAAAAGCGGCAAGCACGTGATGATCGAAAAGCCGCCCGCGATGAACGCGAACGAGGCAAAAAAAATCCAAGCGGCGGCGGAGAAGAAAAAGAAGATCGTGATGTACAGCGTGCAGCGTCGCTTCGGCCCCGCCGAGCAGGCGGCGAAGCAGGCGATCGCGAAAGGCTACGCGGGCGAGGTCTATCACGCTCGAGCCTCGTACACGCGCACGCGTGGAATCCCGCTCGGCACCGGATGGTTCACGGATAAATCCAAGAGCGGCGGCGGAGCGCTCATCGACATCGGCGTCCACATGCTCGATCTCGCGTGGTTTCTCATGGGCCAACCGCGCCCGATCGGGCTCTACGGAATGGCGTATCAGCGCTTCGGCAACCTCGTCCCGAAGGATCACATCTGCAACTGCGACGACGCCGCCTTCGCGCTGATCCGCTTCGAAGGCGGAAAATCCATCGAGCTGGCGACGAGTTGGGCGATCAACCAACCGCCGCACCAGGAAGGCACGGTCTGTCGCATGTACGGCAGCGAAGGCGCGGTCGATGTCTACACCTCGCAAGGCGCTGTTCTCTATCGAAACTTCAAGCAAGGCGAACAACCGAAAGCGACGCCGCTTAAGCAGCCGAAGCTGATCGGCCACGCGGCGCTGATGCGGCATTTCAAGGAATGCATCCAGGGCAAAGCGACGCCGATCATCGGCGCCCAAGAAGGCGTGCAGCTGATGCAGATGCTTGACGCGATCTATAAAAGCTCCGATACAGGTAAGAGCGTGGAGATTAAGTGAAGCGCCGCGCACGATTGCGTTTACCTGATTTCGCCGCGGGACCCGCACCGCGCCGGACGCCAGTGGGCCGAGCCACGTTTCGCGCGGGGCAAGCCCCGCGGCTAAATAAGAAGTTCCGGCTCAACATCGATGTGCAAACATCTCGCACATTCGCGCCCTTCCTTCGCAGGCATCTGCTCAAGGCGCACGCGATCCTGAATCCGCCTCTTCGCGAAATGTCCCTCGTGCTCGTTGGCGATGCAGTCATGAGGCGGTTACACAAAGAGTACATGGATATCGATGGGCCGACGGATGTGCTGACGTTTCCGATCGACGAAAACGCTCGCGGGCAAACTATTTCCGGCGAAGTGTTTGTGTGCGTTCCCGAAGCGAAACGACAAGCAAAAGAACGGGGTACGCCGCTTGCCGCCGAAGTCTTGCTATACAGCCTTCACGGCATGTTGCATCTGTGTGGTTTCGACGATAGAACCGAATCTGATTTTCGCCGAATGCATCGCACTGAAGACAAGATTCTGACGCGTCTGGGCGTAGGCGCGGTCTTCCAAATGGGGAACTGATCGATGGCGCTTTACCTCACGCTTGGGGGAGTCGTCATCGCGGCGTTGCTCTCCCTCTTTTTCTCGACGCTGACTTATTCGCTGCGCGATTTCTCGCGCGTGCGGCTGGAAGAATTCCTCGAAAGACGCGGGCAGAAAAAATGGCTCGAGCCGACCGTTGAACACGTCAACGAGCTTATCTACGTGACGGCCCTGTGCCGACTCGTCGCCAACACGTTCGTTCTGATTGCGTTGCTGCTCGCATTCCGCTTCGAAGGCGCCGCCATCAGCCTGCAATACACGCTCGCGATCATCGCTTCGATGATCGTTTGCCTGTTCTCTTCCGTCGCGATTCCGCATGCACTGGCGCGGCACGGAGCGGAGAACGTGATCGGTGTGTTTGCGCCGGTCGCGCATGGCATCCGCTGGGCGCTGCTGCCGCTCACGAAACTGATGCAGGCGGTCGATGCATTGGTTGAGCACGCCTTCAGCAATGGCGACGCTGAAGCGCCCGAACAAAAAGAGCAGCAGCTCGAGCAGGAAATCCTCGATGTGATTGAAGAAGGCGCCAAAGAAGGCGTTGTCGATCCGACTGAACGACAGATGATCGAGTCGGTGATTGAGTTTCGTGCGACCCAAGTCGGCCAGATCATGAGCGCGCGGCCGGAAATCATCGGCATCGACCTCAACGCCAGTCTCGATCAGGTCAAGCACACGCTCGAAGAGAGCGGACATTCTCGTCTGCCGGTGTACGAGGGCACGCTCGACAAGATTGTCGGCATCCTCTACGCGCGCGATCTGCTGAAACATTTAGGAGCGCCACCCGAAGTCTTTAACATCCGCAGCGCGATCCGCCCGGCCTATTACGTCCCTGAAACCAAACCGCTGAAGGATCTGCTTCTGGACTTCCGCCTGCAAAAGGTCCACATCGCGATCGTGATCGACGAATACGGTGGAACGGCCGGCCTCGTGACAATCGAAGACGTGCTCGAAGAACTCGTCGGCGAGATTAGCGACGAACACGAACCCTCCGAACCCGCGATGTTCAAGCGATTGGGTGAGAACGCCGCCGAGGTCGACGCGAGAATCTACATCGCGGATCTCAATCGTCACCTGGCGCTGAATCTTCCCGAAGACGAAGGGTACGAAACGCTCGGTGGCTTCATTTCGACAACCATGGGCCGCATCCCCCAGGTCGGCCAAGTCTTCGAACACAACGGCGCACGCTACACCGTCCTCGAAGCCGAACCGAACAAGGTAAATCGCGTCAAGATCGAACTCCTTCCGCAGCCCGCTCCAACAACCTGAATCCATCTTCAATGTGCGAGTTCCAATCCGCACTCCGGGCACCGTTCGTGTCCGCCGCCGCGCAAGTCATATCCGCACGCGATGCACAACCGGCGCTTCTTGCGGCGCCCAGCGTGCCAGACCTTGATGCCGCGACGTACCAGTATTCCGCCCGGGGGAAGCGCGAGGGCCCACATTGGAAAAACGATCCACGTTACGTGCGCGTTGAGCGTGACGTCGTCTTCCCGAGCGAAACTGAATGCGCCTTCCGAGTTGGGGTAAAGATCGGCAAAGGCGAGAAGTCCATCCGGCGCGGGGGCAAGGTCGCCGTGCTCGTCTCCTTCCTGAACCGAAGATTGCGACACATGCATCGCCGACCACGATCGAGCGGCGCCCACAGAGAGGGTCGTGAACGCGAGCGTCACGCTTCCATCGGAACTGGATGCGCCGTTGATGTGACCGTTGTGACCGAACAAGAGCAGGTCGTCTTCGATCTTTGCACTGCGGGCGCGGAGTGCGCCGATCGCGCAAAGCGCGATGATCGCGGTCGCGATGAAAGGCTCTCGTGCAAGTCGTGCGAGACGTCGCATCACTTCGCCGGCGCCTTTCGCAACGCTTCGAGTACCTCGAAGACCTTCTTCTGACTGCTCGGCGACGCCGTCACGATGAGCTCAGACCCCAGGACCGAAAACTGTGGCCCCCGCATGTAGTCCGGCAACGTTTCGAGCCCTTGAGCACTGCGGTCGAGGGCCTCGATCAACGCGTCCTCAGGACGCGCAAGCGATGTCTTGCCGCGGACGCGATTGATGAGGTCGCCGACGTCATAAATGCGCACGACCTCCTGCACGTCGCCGTTTGCGGTGAGAAAAATCGAACCATCATCGCGAAAATAAACGAAAGGCCGATCTCTCGGGTCCCGCGTCCAAAAGATCTCGTGCAGCACTACGCTCACGGGGACATTCTTCAAATGCAGCGTAAGATGCTCGTTCCACGGATACTCAGGGAGGGCGCTCCAGTTGACGATGATCGGCTCGTGGACGTACTCATCCAGTTGATCGACCACGTAGCCGCGTTCGTAGTCGTCCATATCGAAGCGCGAAACGATCCGATCGAGATCCGGATGGTGATCGGCCGACCATTGCGCGGCCTCGATCGCACGCGACGGACGCATACTGCGGCCCACCACCACACCGATGGCGCCAGCGACGAAAATCAGAACGACAACGAGCGCTTTTTTCACCGAGCCCGACCCCTGTCCTGCCTGCTTGTCTACGGCAGTAGTTTAACGTAAACTGCGGGACTTTCGCCCTTTGGACTGTTGCGCGCACGGGCCGGCGCGGTTTTGGCCTTACTTCAGTCCGCCAAAGGAGTTGCATCGTGATCATCGTGATGAATCCGCATGCCGAACAGGCGGCGGTCGATCGGGTTGTCAAAGAAATCGAGCGGATGGGCGCTCAGGCGCACCTGTCGCAGGGGAAATTTCGCACGGTGATCGGCGCGGTTGGTGAGGAGGGCAACATCGATGGAAGCCATCTCGCGAGCCTCGATGGCGTGGAAAAAGTCGTCCCGATCATGAAGCCGTACAAGCTCGCTTCGCGCGAGTTTCATGAGGACGACAGCGTCGTCGAGATCGGCGGCCCAAGCGTGCCGAAGGTGAAGGTCGGCGGAAAGCACGCGGTTTCGATCGCAGGTCCGTGTGCGGTCGAAAATGAGGAAATGCTCAACAAGATCGCGCGTCACGTTCGCGATGGCGGCGCGACAGTCCTTCGCGGCGGAGCATTCAAGCCGCGAACCTCCCCCTACTCGTTCCAGGGCCATGGCGAAACGGCGCTGAAGTGGATGCGTGCGTGCGGCGACGAACTGGGCATGCCGATCTGCACTGAGGTGATGGACACGCGGCAGGTCGAGCTGATCGAGCGCTACACCGATTCGTTTCAGATCGGCGCGCGCAACATGCAGAACTTCGATCTGCTCCGCGAAGTCGGCAAGACGCGCAAGCCTGTGCTCCTGAAGCGCGGCTTGGCGGCGACCGTAAAAGACTGGTTGCTCAGCGCCGAATACATCCTGAGCCAGGGCAATCGCGGCGTAATTCTTTGCGAGCGCGGGATCAAAACATTTGAAGACAGCGTTCGCTACACGCTGGACATCACGAGTATTCCGGTCGCGAAGCAGTGGACGCACCTGCCGATCATCATTGACCCGAGCCACGCGGCGGGGAAGCGAGATCTTGTCCCGGCCATAGCCATGGCCGGGCTTGCAGCGGGCGCGCACGGTACGATCATCGAAGTGCACTATTGCCCAAGCGAAGCGCAGTGCGACGGCCCGCAGGCACTGCTGCCGGAAACGTTCAAGGAATTGATGGGCCAGCTGCGCCAGGTCGCCGCCATCCTCGGCAAAGAATTCGCCGACGCGGCTGAACTGACGAGTGCATGAATTCTTGTAGGGTCCGCTTCAGCGAACCGGTTATTTCTGTTCGAAACGACGAATAACCGGTCCGCTGAAGCGGACCCTACACAAGCAAAGAGTTTGGAAAGAAGAATGGCACGGAAACCGTTTGTTGCCGGCAACTGGAAGATGAACACGACGAAGGCGAGCGCGAGCGAGCTTGCCAGGGGCGTCGCCGCGGGTGCGCCGGACGGCATGGACGTCGGTGTCGCTCCGCCGTTCGTTTATCTCGATGCAGTTCGTGAGGCGCTTGGCTCATCGCGCGTGCTTCTCGGCGCGCAGGACTGCTACTTCGAAAAGAACGGCGCGTTCACCGGCGAGATTTCCGTCGAGATGCTCAAAGACCTCGGCGTGAAGTTCTGCCTCACGGGTCACAGCGAACGCCGTCACGTGATCAAGGAACCAGGCGAGCTCGTCGCGAAGAAGGCGAAAGCGATTTACAACGGCGGACTGATCGTCATCCACTGCGTCGGCGAAAAACTCGCGGAACGCGACGCGGGCAAGACGTTCGAAGTCGTGCAGAAGCAACTCGAAGAGCTGACGCCGGATATGAACGACGCGAATCGGATCGTCATCGCATACGAGCCGGTCTGGGCGATCGGCACCGGCCGCAATGCAACGGATCAACAGGCCCAGGAAGCCCACGCGTACATCCGCGGGGCCATGGCCAAGCGATGGAACAAAGACTTTGCCGACCGCGTACGGATTCAGTACGGCGGCAGCATGAAGCCGGAAAACGCGAAGGGATTGATGTCGCAGACGGATGTCGATGGCGGTCTGATCGGCGGCGCGTCGCTGAAATCCGACAGCTTTCTGGCGATTTGCAAAGCCGCGATATAACGAATTGATCGATGCTCGTAGGTCCGGCTCCGCCGGACAATCGTCCGGCAAAGCCGGACCTACTCGATTGAGTGAGAAACAATGGCTGCGTTACTCTACATCACGCTCGTGCTCTTCATCCTGGTCTGCATCTTTCTGATCCTGCTGGTGCTGATCCAGAAAGGTCGCGGCGGCGGGCTCGCCAGCGCCTTCGGCGGAATGGGTGGCAACACCGCGTTCGGCTCCAAAACCGGCGACGTCCTCACGTGGGCGACGAGCGTCGTCTTCGGCGTCTTTATCGTGCTCGCGATCATCCTGAATCTCGTCGCCAACAGCGTGAACGCAAAACGACCGGCGGCGGCGACGCCGGCCGCGCCGGTGAGCGTTCCCGTTCCAGCGCAGCAGCAGAACCCAATGCAGCAAACACCCAACGGCGTCGGCGATTCGCTGCCGAATATTCCAACTCCGCCTCCGCCGGCGAAGAACCCCTAAGCCCCTTTGCGAGAACCACACGCATGATCATCAGCATGACGGGCTTTGGCGACGCGACAGCCGAACAAAGCGGCACGCACTACGCGGTCGAAATCCGCTCGCTCAACAACCGCTTTTTCAAGCCGGTCATCAAGCTGCCGGAAAACGTCAGCGGGCTCGAGCCGGAAATCGAAACGCGCCTCCGAGAGAAACTCGGCCGCGGATCGATCACGTACATCCTCAAGATGCGCGTCGACAGTGCCGAAGCGGCCTATCACGTGAACACCGCCGCGCTCGAGTCGTACCTCGCGCAGCTTCGGCAGGTGAAAGGGCTCGACGGCGTTGCACGCATCGATCTCGCGAGCCTCATGCAGCTCCCCGGGGTTTGCCAGGAGCCTCGCGATGAGACGGATGAAATCGCGACGCACGGCGAGGTGATTCGCGCGCAAACCGACAAGGCGATCGACAAGCTGATGGCCATGCGCGAGCGTGAAGGCCAGTCGCTCTTCGCCGATCTCATGAAGCATTGCCAGGTGATCTCGTCGAGCCTGAAGGAGATTCAATCGCGCGCCCCGGCCGTCGTGGATGACTACCACAAGCGGCTCACGCAGCGCGTGAATGAGTTGATGCGTAAGGCCGAGCTTCGCGTGAACGAGGCGGATCTGATCAAGGAGGTCGCGGTCTTCGCCGAGCGCGCTGACATCAGCGAAGAAATTCAACGGCTGACGAGCCACTTGAACGCGTTCGAGCAGGCCTGCCAGGAAGGCGAGCACGCCGGCCGAAAGCTCGACTTCATCACGCAGGAAATGCTGCGAGAAGCCAACACAATCGCGAGCAAAGGCAACGACGCCCAGATCGCCAAGCACATTGTCGAGATTAAAGGCGCGATCGACCGGTTGAAGGAACAAGTGCAGAATGTCGAGTGATCCGCAAATCGTGGATTATCAAACTCGAAAGGTTCGTCCGTGGTGGTCGAGACGGATTGCGATTGTGACAATGACGGTCGGCCTGTTGGTCCTGAGTTTTGTCGGTTGGTTCGCTTATTCGGTGCTGTTCACGGACTGGTTACCGAATCAGAAATGAAGAGAAGATCTGCTTGCTGTCATCCTGAGCGCAGCGAGGGATCCGACCAGTGGAGTATTAGTAGGGTCCGCTTCAGCGGACCGGTTATTCGCCTTTTTGAAAGAAGTAACCGGTCCGCTGAAGCGGACCCTACAAGATCAAACGATCTGTTGACGGTGAATCGATGATGGTAAGCGACGTTAAATCGCCAGGCCACTTGATCGTGCTCGTCGGCCCCGCGGGGGTCGGCAAGAGCACGATCTCGCGCAAGCTGGCCGAGAAGATGCACCTGAAGTACATCGTCAGCGCCACGACACGCAAGCGCACGCCGAAGGATGCCGAAGGGAAAATCTACGAATTCCTCGAACCCGAAGCATTCTTCAAGAAACTCGAGAACGGCGAGTTTCTCGAGTACGCCAGCGTCTGGGACGAGTATTACGGCACGCCCAAGCATCCGACGCTTGATTACCTGCGGGCGGGCGAAGACGTGCTGCTCGAGATCGACGTGCAGGGCGCGCTGCAGGTGCGATTCCAATACCCGGATGCCCTGATGATCTTCGTCATGCCGCCGGACGAGCAGGCGTTGCTGCAGCGCCTCCGCGAGCGCGGACGCGACACCGAGGAGTCGATTCAGAAGCGTTTTCGCGGGGCAAAACGGGAAATCTGGATGGCCAAGGGAAGCCGTGCGTTTGACGACATGATCTTCAATGACGACATCAATCGGGCGGTCGAAGAGATTTCCCGCCTGATTCGCCAGAAAAAATCCCCTGGCGGGATATAGTATGTTGCTGGCTGCTCGTTGCTGGTTGCGAGTTGCCACAAGTTGAGACCAACCAGCGGCGCGTGACAAGCGACAAGCAAAACTATGATCGAAGCACTCAAGAGCGACGAAATCGTGAACAAAGTCGGCGGCCGGTTTAAGCTGACCGCCCTGATCCAGAAACGCTGGCTCGAACTGATGGACGGTGCCCGCCCCCTCGTCGAGCGCGGCAACATGACTGACCTCGAAGTGGTCGTCCAGGAAATCCTCCAGGACAAGATCGCGATCGACTACGAAGCGAGCGGGCTGAATCAGCCGGAGTAAGGGCCTCAATTATGTAAATGCGTCATTACATAAAGGGCCGCGCGGCTCTTCTTACGTAATTACGTATTTACGTATTTTTTTCGGACAGCTCAATGTCTGAAAACACCTCATCCCCCACACTGAAGGCCCGCGAAATCATCGTCGCGGTCTGTGGGGGCATCGCCGCGTACAAAGTCGCGGACGTCGTCAGCAAGCTCGTTCAACTGGGCGCCGGCGTGAGCGTCGTCATGACCGCGGAGGCGATACAGTTCATCACCCCGCTGACGTTCGAAGCGCTGAGCGGTCGCAAGGTGCGCACCAGCACCTTCGACCTCGTTGACACCTCCGATCCGCAGCATATCGGCCTGACCGAACGCGCGGATCTCATGCTCGTCGCGCCTGCGACGAGCAACATCATCGCGAAAGTCGCTCACGGCATCTGCGACGAGCTCGTCAGCCTGATGATCGCCGCCAGCGCCTGTCCCGTTGTCTTCGCCCCCGCAATGAACAACCGCATGTGGGACCACCCCGTCGCGAAAGAGAACGTCTCGAAGCTGAATCATATCGGTTACCGCTTCATCGGCCCCGAACCCGGCTGGCTCGCCTGCCGAAACGTCGGACAGGGAAGATTGAGCGAACCCCAAACGATCGTCGAAGAACTGAAGACGATGCTGACAGCGCCGAACGCGCTGCCCCCTGTGGTAGGCCAACCCCAACCACGCGCAATCAAGCCAAACGTTTAGCAGACGCCGCTTCAGAGCTTTGTAGGGTGCGCTTCAGCGCACCAGTCATTCCGCCGTTCAAAAAGCAATAACTGGTGCGCTGAAGCGCACCTACGGCTCGTCAGCACTCAATCCGCATCCTGCTCAAACTGCTCGTCGAAATGATTGAACGCGAGATCTTTCATGTACCCGGTGAATTGCTGATCGATCGTGTTGAGATCCGTGCCGAGATAATGCTCAAGCAGCGGCTTGACGAGGGCGGGATTCCATTCGTCCGCCCGCGTGCCCGGCGCGTGATAGGCGCGACCCGCGGCCGCGTCGCTTAAAAGTTTTTGCAATGCGGGGAAGTACTTGCCGTTTTCGCCTTCGCACAGAAACCGCGCGAACGCCCACGTCTGCGTGTAAAACGCTTCAATCCGATCCGAATTTGTTTTCACCACTTCGCCGGCGTGCATGCGGCAGAGCACGTCGAGCGGAATGAGCTGCTTGCGTTCGATCACGGTGCGAAGTCGATGCACGCGCGCGGGGTGCACGCTCCAATTCCAACGCGGAAGATCGTTGTCCCAATGGACGTTCTGGAACATCGTGCCGATGCCCTCTTCCAAAAATGGCGGGATCGGCTCGCGGAAATGTCGGCCGACGAATTGATGCCATCCTTCGTGCGCCGCGACGTCGTATGTCCCGACATCGCCGATGAAATAGCACGCGAACCAGTCATCGATCGTGTATCCCCCTCGATTCACGCGAAGGTAAATCGGCGCATCCGCGCCCGTCGCCTGCTTCGTGAACGCTTCCCACTGGTCGCGCTTGTCGAAGATGTAGCATTCCATCGGCCGCGCGCTCACCTCCACGTTCGGCACCAGCTTCTGGTATTGCTTGAGCGAGCCTTCCATGAGCTGGCCGATGCGCTCGTTGAAGCCGTCGTTCGTGGCCGTTGTGTGGATGAGATAATGCGCGGTGCGAATGGTGCGGCCAGTGCTGGTCGGTCCGCGCCAAGGCTTCACGCTCGTTTGCGCCTCCGCCGACGGACCTTCCCACTTTGACGAGTTGCTTTGACATCCCGCGAGCAGAACGAGCAATCCGCATACGATGCTGGCCAACGAAATCCGCAGTTGCCTTTTCATGGGCTGTTCATACCTTCACATCAATGGACTCGATTCGCCTCGATATCATCAGCATCGGCACGCTCAGCCGCAACAGGCTTTGGAACGAGCAGGCCGCCCTCCGCACACCGCACGCGACGACATCGCTCATTCGCATCGGCAAACGCAACATTCTCGTCGATCCCGGCCTGCCTTCGCAGGCGCTGGCGGCGCGCCTCAACGAGCGCAGCGGACTGTCGCCCGAGCAGATTGACACCGTTTTCCTGACGAACTTTCGTCCCGCGCATCGTGGTGGCATTTCGCTCTTCACCAAAGCAAAGCTGTTCATTCACGAGAACGAGCAACAGGCGGCGCAACAACAACTCGAGCGGTTAATCGAAGAAGCGCCAAGTGAAGATATCGATCGGCAGGTAATGCAAAACGATCTGAAGCTGCTCAATTCGATGAAATCCGCGCCCGATCAACTCGCCGAGCAACTCGATCTGTTTCCGCTGTTCGGCTACACCCCCGGCCAATGCGGATTAATCGTCGCCGGCCCGACGAACACGATCGTTATCGCCGGCGATGCCGTGCCGAGTCAGGATCATTTCTTAGCTGGCCAGACGCTGCCGGACGCGTGGGATATCAAAGCAGCGCATGAAGCGATGAGCGAAGTGTACGAGATCGCCGACCTTATCGTGCCGGGGCACGACAACATCTTCCTTAATCCGCGAAGCATGGGGATGTAGCAACGTCGTCGGTAGCTTACGCGGACCGATTTATTTGCCCTGCGCAGCACGCGCGGCGAGCGCTTCACGAATTCGGCGGATGCCGCGGGTCACGACTTCGGCGCTTTTCGGATCGTTCTTCTCCACCGGAAAATGATCGCGAAGGATTTGCTCGTGCTTGTGAAGGATCGTTTCGACCGCCGTGGCATCGATGTCCTTCGGATCCTTGGCCGAGCAGAACATCACGCCGATCGCAGAGTCGAGTCGGACGCGCTGCGCATTCCAATACAGAATGTCGGCGACTTTTTTCAATTCATCGTCTGTCACGCTCTCCCGTAGCTTAATCGCAACGTCCGCGGCGGCGTCCGCACGCGCCGCGTATTGCTGCCATTGCGACAACTGTTCGGCCCGATCGAGCTTAGGCTGCGTCGTCGCGGCGCCCTCTTCATCGGCCGCCTTCTTCACGGGCGCAATGAGCGCCGCGGCGCGCATCCCGAGGCTCGCCAGAATCGTCTCCGCGTTCAAATAGTCCGCATACCGCATGAACAGCGCGTCCGGACCCTTGCCCCACACGATTCGCGCCGCTCGCGCCAGCATCTCGCGACGGTCGTACGCCCTCACGTTCCAAAGCCACTCGCCCGTTGCGAGGACCACCGTGCGCTGCGGCTCGATCGGGTAACCCAGATTCAGGATCACGTTTCGTTCCGTCGGCGGCAGCTGCGCGACTGCCGCCCTGAGATCCGCGGTCGGGTTTGCATCGAGCATCACGCGCAGTTCCTTGACGTGGTTCGATGTATAGTTCACCCACCACGCGAACGACGCCCCGTATTTCTGGCGCATCTGAATCTCCGCGGGATGAAGCAGCCCCGCCGTCGTCTCCATCGTCACGTTGGCGGGCGCATGCGACCAGAAATCCTCGAGCACTGTCGGATTGTGCTGCCAGTGAATATCCCCATAAAACCGCGGAAGAATACGCAAGCGGGTCGCTGGGCGCACCTCGGCGATGATCGCCTGCACCTTCTTGAGCAGATCCGCCATCAACACGCCGGAGTATCGTCCGTCCTTCTTGCCATAGCGCTCCTGGATCTCCGGAAAGTTCAACGCGCCGAGATCGTTGCAGGAAAAGTCGATCACGTCCGGCCCCCAGCTCAGTGCCCGTCTTATCGCCTTCTCATACCGATTCCACTCCGCGATTGGATTCAGCGGCCGAAGCTTCGGCTCGACGCTATCCGGATCCTGACCCTGCAGCCGAATCTCGATGACCATCTCCACACCGAATCGATGAGCCACCTCGATCGCGTTTCGCATCGTCGCGTCGATATCGCCGCTCACCCATCGATCCGCATCCGTAATCCACCCCGCGTCGAGGCTCAACCGAAACAAATTAAACCGCGCCGTCGATACGCTCGGCATCATCGACGGAAGCAGCGTTTTGAAGTTCTCGATGCTCTTCAAATCACCGGCGCCGTAGCCGCGATCGAAGCCGTGAATGTGCACCTCGCGGCGCGTCACATCGGGCTGATCCTCGATT
Organism: Phycisphaerae bacterium; assembly: GCA_025924315.1. GTDB lineage: Bacteria > Planctomycetota > Phycisphaerae > Tepidisphaerales > Tepidisphaeraceae > JAICIO01. Next base: position 19,246 of record JAICIO010000033.1, on the reverse strand, counting down.
CGAACCGACGGAATCGTATTTGAATCGATGCCGAGCAACTGCGCCAGTGTTTGAGAAGCATAAAGCAATCCGCGCGGTCCCCCCGCAATGAGCACGGCAGTGTTATCGCCGCCGGTCGTGAGAACGAACTGCTCCGGACCGAGCGGCTCTGCGGCCTTTACGAACGGTTTGAACAATTCCAGCGAGGCGTGCGCGGTCGGAGAACCTGAAAAGATGACGATCCATCGATCACCTGACGGCAGGTGCTCGACCTGCGCGGCGAACGATTCTGCGGGCGCGACAGGGTCGAATGGGCTGCTTTTCTCCGCGAAAGAGCAGAGTGCGGTGATCGATTCCTTTGCTGGACGCCTTATCGGCTCGCCGGTGATCTTGACGACATGCGGCGTCGGGAACAATCGTTGAGCCAAGTCCGTCGTCGGCCTTGTTTGTGCGATGACCGACGACGCGAGACCGACGAGCAACAACACGCAGATCTGGCGAATGCGGCGTCTGACCATCGCTCGATCTTACCGGATCTCGATCACGCGACCATATCGAGCGGGTCCTGAATCACACCGAGCTTCGCCCACATTCGGCGAATCATTTCTTTCCGCTGCTGTTCCTGCTGGGCGGAGCGCTGATTGTCCGCTTGGCCTTTCGATTGGCCGTTCTCGTCTTTCTGATTCGAAGACGATTCGTTGCGCGGCGATTGTTGAACATGCAACTTATCGACGCTCACGCCCTGCGATTCCAGCGCGTGCTTGAGCTGCGTAAGGCTGTGGCTCAGAAGCTTCGTCGCATCGTCGTTCGACGTTTCGAACGACGCGGTCATCACGCCGTCCTGCATTGACACCTTCACCTGCAGCGCACCAAGCTCCGGCGGATCGAGCCGAATGTGCATCGTTCCGCCATTGGGGAGCAGCTCGGTTTTCAGGCCCGTGATGATCTTGTCATGATTCGCGGTGGCGAATTGAACTTCCGGGGGAACCGGGGGTTGAGGCGCTGGCGCTGCGGGCTTGGCCACGGCGGTTGCATCGGGCGTTTTGGGCATGAGCGATGCGAACTGGGCGCCATCGCTCGTTGGCGTCGAAACTTTCGTCTTCGAAGCCGAATCGCCGCTCGCCTTGGCAGACTCGTCTGCATCCACGGACATGACCTGGATCGCGGCTGAAGCTTGTGAAGCATCGTCCTGGTCACTCGACTGCGCATTCGAATTCGAAGCCTTCTGGCTTTGTTGCTGCACGGGCTGAATCACCGGCTGCTGCGAATCCAGCGACGCGACCTTCGGCTCCGGCTTTGTCGTCGTTTGTTGCACGTTTTTCGCGTCATCCGCGTCCGAAGTCGCTCGCGTCTTTGCGGCGGTCTTCGCAATGACATCGGTTACGTCGGCATCATCGTCATCGTCAGACTGCGAATCATCAATCTGCGAGAGATCGATCTTCCCATTCGCGACGTCATCCGTCGATTTTTTCACTGCATTCGGATCTGCTTTTGCATCGGCAGCTTGGGGCTTCTCCGCGCTGGCAGGCTGCACCGCGCGCACCACCTTCGCTTGCGAATCCTTCGCGGCCGTCTCTGCGCCAGCTTGTTCCGTCGCGTCGTCCTTAACTTTGACCTGCTGGTGAGCCGCCGCCAGCACGACCGCGTTCGTATCGGTGAGCTTGTCCGTTGTCTTCGGTTCAGCCTTCACCTTGGCGGGATCGACGGGCTTCTTCGCCCCGACATCATCCGCGTCATCCGCGGTTTCATCCGTGTGATCCGCATCCTGTGGCTTTTGCGCCTGCGTCTCCTGGTCGACCTCATCCACTGGTTGATCGTCGGCGTCCGCCTGCTGATCCTTCGCCGGCTTCTTCGCCTTCACATCGCTCTTCTTCTCCGCGCGCGATGGCTTCTTTTTCTCCGTCTCTTCCGCCTTCGCCTCGGGCTTCGGCTTTTCGCTCGCCCGCTGCGCCTTATCGAGTTCTTTCTTGAACGGCTGCGCCGACGACGACGCATCGCTCACCTTCGCCGGAAGCACTTTCAGCAAATCGTTCGCCGGGCCGGCGCTGACGCGACTGGAATCAACTCGTGTAGCCATATTCATTCTTTCGTCGATGTGGAGGCTTGCGCTTGACGCATCTTCTCCATCACCTTCTGTATTCGGGTAATCTCCACCGGCGATTTGAATTCTTTTACGATGCGCGCCGCTGAACGCGGCTCCATCGCTTCGAGATACTGCAAAATCGTGTTGTCATCCATCGCGAGGAAGATCTGCTTGACCTGCTTCGCGTCCATCGTGTTGTAGAGCGCAAGGCTGTCCTGAAACCCTTTGTCGCTCGCGAGCTTTGCGGCCTCGGCTTTCTGCGCTTCGAGCGCCTTGCGCTCGCTATCGAGCACCGCCCGATCGCGCGCCATCTGCTGCTTCGACAGCTCCACTTGCCGCTGCAAATCGTTCAATTCCCGCTCCCGGCGATCGAGCTGGGCCATCTGCGTGTCGAAATTCCGCTGGATCGTTTCGATCTGCTCGGTCGGCGTCCGGCCGGAAGATCTTGCAAGCAGCGCTTCGAGAGAATCGGTCGGTTTCGTCGCCGCCGAAGCTTCCTCAGTCGATTGCGTGGTCGACGCCTGCGTCGTCGCGGGGAAAACGATCTCCTTGATCGCGTGAATCTTGTCCTTGTCGAGATGCTTGGTCTGCACGAGCCACCCGACCGCCCCACCAATGGCGAGAAAGTTGATCGCGAGCAGCGCCATGATCACATGAAGCATCTTCTTCACGTGGCGGCCTCCGCGTCCTCGACTTCGGTCATGTTCCAATAGCTGAGCTGCATGCCGATCTCATCCTGCTCGGTGAGCTCGCGATGCTTCAGCGCCGCCCGCCAGCGCTCGAAATGTTTCTCGCGCAGTTTCTCGATGACCTTGCGCTGCTTGGCAGCTTCGGCCAATTCGATCCGCGCTTCTTCGACCTTCTGCTTCTGCTGCGCCATCTTCTGCACGAGCGCGAGCGCCTGACGCTGCATCGCGATGAGAAACCGGCGATGCGCCGCCAGGAAATTCATGTCGAGCGTGCCGGTCAGATGGTTTTGCCGAACCTGATCGTTGGTCAGTTGCACCTGCTCGTTGAGTCCGCGAAGCTCACCCTCCATATTCACGAGCACAGCTTGACGCTCGGCATGCTCGCGCTGCTTCTGCTGCTCAACGAACTTTCGTTGACGCAGAACGCCATCGAGTTGAAACACAAACTTCGGCATACGCTATTACCGCACGGCCCCACCGCCTGGCGGCCGCGGTTGGCCTTTCGCGGCGGCCTGGGCTTTGATGTTCTTTTCCGTCAGATCGATCCACGCCACCAGCTCCATCAGCTCTTTCTTCGATTGCTCCAGATTCGATGGCGTTTTCGATTCCTGTTGCAGGTACTGCACAATCTTCGGTCGCGCCTGAACCGCGAGATCGAACTCGAGATTCGCGCCGGGCACATAGGCGCCGATATTCACCAGATCTTCAATGTCCAGGTAAATCGCATAGAGCGCGAGCACGCGGCGAGCCGCGTTCTGATGCGTCTTCTCCGCGACGTCTCCGCGCACGCGGCTGATGCTCTGGATCGGATCGATCGCGGGAAAGTGCCCACGGTTCGCGAGCGAACGGTTCAGCCAGATGTGGCCGTCCGTGATGCCTTTGACGCAGTCCGGAATCGGCTCGTTGAAATCGTCGCCTTCGACGAGCACGGTGTAAAAACCGGTGATCGAACCGTTCGGCGTCTTGCCGGCACGCTCCAGAATTTCCGGGATGAGCGAAAACACGCTCGGCGGCAGACCTTTGGTGACGGGTGGCTCTTTCGCCGCCAAACCGATCTGCCGCTGCGCCTGCGCCAGGCGCGTGAGCGAGTCCATCATCAAGAGCACATTCTTCCCAAGATCGCGGAAATACTCCGCGACGGTGCACGCGACCTTAGCGGCGCGTATGCGCAGCAGCGGCGCGTCGTCGCTCGTGCTGTAGATGACGACGCAGCGCTTCAGGCCCTCTTCACCCAGGCTGTTCTCGATAAACTCGAGCACCTCACGGCCGCGCTCGCCGATTAGCGCGACGACGGAGATATCCGCGCTTGTGTACTTGGCGATTTGCGACATCAGCGTCGACTTGCCGACGCCGGGCCCGGAGAAAATACCCATGCGCTGGCCAAGCCCGCAGGTGTGCAGGCCATCGATGCAGCGGATGCTCGTGGAGATAGCCTGGCGAATATTCTCGCGCGCCATCGGCAGCACGCCTTTTCCGTCGATGCGCCGCGAGTGGCTCAGGCGGAGCGGGCCTTTGTGGTCCATTGGCTCGCCGAGGCCGTTGATCACGCGGCCGAGGAGTTGTTCCGAACACCATATGCGCGGAGCGCTCGCAACGTTCTCGATCCGATCGCCGCGCGCGACGCCTGAAATGCTCGACAGCGGCATCAGCAGCGTGCGATCGTTTTGAAATCCGATGACCTCCGCCATCGATTGCTTGTCACCGAAGCTGGTGATGCGGCACATCGATCCGAGCGGCAGCGCAAGGTCCGTCGCTTCGATGGTCAGCCCGCTGATCGATTGAACCGAACCAATCACGCCATACGGCATGACCGATTCGATGGCGTCGAGTTGTGCCGCGAACATTGTCATGCCTGTGCCCCATTGTTTTCGTCCTTGTTGGGAACGAGATCCGCCGCGATGCGGTCGATCTGGCGATCGAGGTCGCCATCGACTTCTCCGCCGGCGGTCAGGAGGCGGCATCCGCCGGGCGAGAGCTTCGCATCCTCGATCAACTGAACATGCTGAAGCTTGGGCCACGCGAGCGACAGCTTCGGCAGGGCATCGAGCAGCACCTGCTTCTGCTGCGGATGAATGGCGATGCGCACGTCGGTCGATTGCGTGACCATTTTCATCGCCTCGTGCACGTTGTCGGTGAGCATGGTCGGATCGAAAGCGCCTTGGCGCTTCGTCGCGCGCCGCGCGATCGACACGGCCAGGTGAATCACCTCAGTCTTCGCGGCGGCGTCGAGCTCCTGCCGCGATTTATTCAGCTCCTGCATCGCGGCGTTCAGAGCCTTCAAAACGTTCGCGAATTGGGTGCGATGCTCGCTCAAGCCCTGCTGAAGCGCGAGTTTCTTCCCTTCCTCAGTCCCCTTGGTGATGCCATTCTGCCGACCTTCGGCGAAGCCCTCGGCCATCGCCTTCGCCTTAAGCGACTCCGCCTCCGACTGCGCCGCCGCGAGCAACTGCTCCGCCTGCTGCTGCGCGCGCAAAATCAGCCCCCGCGCCTGCGTCTCGATATCTTTCATCGAGAAGGCCTGGAGGGTGGTGGGTGCGTTGGTGGCTTTAATCAGGCCCATAGGGGTCAGGGGTCAGGGTTCAGGGGTCAGTTCAGTAGCACACTGAACCCTGAACCCCGAACGCTGAACCCTTCCTTAGACAACCATTTCCTTCTCGCCACCTCGACCCGCGATGATGATTTCGCCGGCGTCTTCGAGGCGGCGCACGATGTCGACGATCTTCTGCTGAGCGGCTTCGACGTCGGTCACGCGCACCGGGCCCATGTACTGCATGTCTTCCTGGATGAGCTGGGCGGCGCGCTCGGACATGTTCTTGAAGATCTTGTCGCGCAGCTCCTGGCTCGCGGTCTTGAGGGCGAGCGACAGCTCTTCGTTGTCGACTTCCTTGAGGACCGACTGAATACCTTTGTCGTTGACGAGCAGAATGTCTTCGAAGACGAACATGAGCCGGCGGATCTGTTCGACGAGATCCGGGTCTTCCGCTTCGAGCCCTTCCATGATTCCTTTTTCCGTCGAACGATCCGCGAGGTTGAGCATCTCCGCGACGTTCTCGACGCCGCCGGCTTTTTCGAATGTCTGGCTGACGATGTCCGAGAGTCGATGCTCGAGGCCTCGCTCGACTTCCTTGATCACTTCCGGGTTCGTCTGCTCCATGTTGGCGACGCGCTTCACGACTTCGATCTGCTTCTGGCTCGGCAGGCCGACGAGAATTTCGCTCGCCTTCTGAGCCGGCAGGTGCGCGAGGATCAGCGCGATCGTCTGCGGATGCTCGTCCTGAATAAACGTGAGAAGGTTTTCCGATTCCGCCTTTTGCAGGAACGAAAACGGCGTAGTCTGCACCTGCTGCGTGACCTGCTTGATCACGCGCGCCGCATCGGCTTCGTTCAGCGATTTGGTAAGCAGCGTCTTGGCGTATTCCAGCCCGCCTTCGCTGAGATATGAGTTGGCGAGTGCGAGGTTGTAGTATTCGCTGAAAACGTCCTTGCGCGTGGTGAGGGAGATCTCGCCGAGCGATGCGATTTCGCGGCTGACTTCCTCAACCGCCTCGGGCGGAAGTCGCTTAAGAATCTCCGCGGCCTCATCCTGGCTTAGGGTGAGCAGCAGAATCGCGGATTTTTTCACTCCATTCAGATCGGCCATTTTCGCTTACTCAAACTCACGTGCGATTCAGCCAGCGCTTGACGAGGTTCGCGGCGGCGTCGGGATTTTCTTTCACCATCGTGGAAACCTGCTCGACCATCTGCTGGGCTTTGATCGCATCTTCATCGAGTTCCATGCCGTCGAGCATCGGGTTGCCTTCGACGGCTTCCCCCGCGATGTCCTCTCCGCCGACGAGCGCCGGCGCTTCCTTCAATTCAACCGGGGCGGCGATGATTGGCGCGGGCGTGCTCTTGCGAACCATCATCGCGACCATGAAGAGGCTGATGATGGCGAGCGCGCCGACGGCGACTTCCTTTGCGTGATCGCCCAGGGACAGCGTCATCGCCGACGAGGCCGGTTCGACGGTCGTCGCGGCCGCGAGTTCGGGGAGATCGTCCATGTACGTGTCGACCGTGATCGCCCCCTCTTCGCGGAGGCTCAGCACGTTCTTCACCCCCGCGATGATCTTCGGAAGCTGATCAGCAATCACCGCTTCAACCGCCTTATCATCGGTGCTGTTGTTGCTGCTGAGACGTTTCGCATAACGAACGAAATAGCTGCGCGGGAGACGCACGTCGGCAGAGAGGATCGTCGCATCGCCGCCGTAGTTCTGGCTGGTGGCGTGGAGGCGCGACGGAAGGACCTCAAACTTGTTGTTGTCCTTGATCGTTTCACTCGCGGGTTCGGAGGATTGATCGGTCGCTGGCGCCTGCGCGGACATGCCGGCGTTCGGCACCACACCGGGCTCGCCCGACGTCGCCTGCGGGGCATTTGTCCGTTCTTCGGTATGTTCGGTCTGGCTCTCCTTCGTTTTGATATCGGTCACCTTGTTTTCTTCGCTGGTGGTGATGCTGTTGTTGATCTTCACCTTAACCGACGCGAAAACGCCCGGACCAAAATACGCGAGCTGATCTTTCAGCTTCTGCTGATAGGTGTGCTCGGCTTCCTGCTCGCGCTCGAGCAGTTCGCCTCCGCCGCCGCCGGCTATGCCCTGATGATCTTCGAGTGGAAAGTTGTGCCCGTCGAAGATCAAGTTGATCTTCGAGTATTCCAAACCGGGTTTCGCCCCGCGAACGAGAGACGCGATGCCGTACGCAAGTTTCGAATCCGCCTTACCGCCACTGCGCATCATCACGTTGATGCTCGCCGTCGGTTGCGTTTGCACGTCGTACGGATTCGTCGCGACGGTCGGCAGGAATACAGCGGCGTTGCTCACGCCCGGCATATGACGAATGTACGAAGCGAGCTCTCGCTGCATCGCGTCGTTGATCGTTTTGTCCGCGATTTCCGAGGGCGTGAACGGGTTGAGGTCCTTGAGCGTCTCCGTCATCGCGCTGGAGAAGTCATCGGGAAGCATCTGGTCCATCGCGAGCGTCGCGACGGCTTCTTCCTTTTTGTCGGCGGGAACCATCACGCGATCGCCATCCACGCGCGCGTCGATGCCGACCGAGGTGAGAGTTGTTTTGATTCGGCCGATGTCTTCGGCGCGCATCGGCTGGTCGAGCACCGCGACCATGTCCGCGGTCGATGCGTAACGCCCCCACCACAGCAGCGTCATGACCATGATTGCCGCCAGCGCCGCCGTCAGCATCTTCTGGCTGGCCGTAAGCCCGCTCAGCTGCTGCTGAATCTTCGTAAGTTGTGCTTTCAGTGCATCCATCGCCCGGCCCTCCATGGCCATGGCTTGTGTGCTTGTGGCAGGTTGTTAGTTGCATGTTGTACAGACAACGCGCAACAAGCAACACGCAACAGACACCCAATCAAATCGGCATATTCTTGATCTCTTCGTACGCATCCATGAGCTTCGCGCGAATCGAGAGAAGCGTCTTAAACGCCATGTCGCTCTTTTCCATCGCGGTCATCACGCCTGTGACGTCTTCGGTCTTGCCGGTGGCGAGGTCCTGCACGGCCTGCGATGCATCCTGCTGCAGCTTCGAGACCTCGTTGATGCTGTTCTTCAGCGTGTCGGCAAAGCTCGACCCGCCGGCGCTTCCAGCGCCGCTCGATCCGGGCGTCACTCCGCCGCCCGCAATCTTGCCCAAGCTCAAATTGTTGTTGACTCCGTTGATCATTTCGTTTGCGCGTTGCAAGTTGCTTGTTGTCTGTTGTGGCGCTCAACCAGCAACGCGCAACACGCAACCAGCAGCTTATGCGATCAACCTCAGGGTCGAGTTGATCATCGACTTCGTCGTTTCCATCATTGTCACGTTCGCTTCGTACGCTCGGCTGGCTTCGAGCATGTTCACGTATTCGACCGCCATATCGATGTTCGGATAGAGCACGTAGCCGTCCTTGTCCGCCTGCGGATGGCCGGGCTCGTAGCGCTTCTGAAACGGCGAGGCGTCCTGGATGATCTTCGCCAGGTGCACGCCGGGCTTCGATGGATCGCCCGCTTGCCCGGGCGCGAACATCGCAATCCGCCGGCGATACGGAACGTTTTCGCCCTTCTCGTTCTTGGTCGAGTTGATGTTGGCCGTGTTGCCCGCGATGGTATCCATCCGGGCACGCTGAGCCGCCAATCCGCTTGCGCCGATATCGAGTGCGTCGAACATTTAATTCGCTCGTCGCCCGTTGCCCGCTGCTTGTCGGCTCCATCCAACATGCAACACGCAACACGCAACAAACCTCCTCGTTACGTGACCCGTTCCCGCAGCGCGCTCTCCAGCTCGCTGAACTGTTTGCGAAGCAGCTCGATGACCATATTGTGCATCATCGCGTTCTTCGCTTCGTCGCTCATCAGCTGTTCCATCGACCGGTTGTTGCCGTCGTGAAACAGGATGTTCCGCGTCGGGTTTTCGACATCCGCTCCGATGTCTTCAAAACCCACGGTGCCCCGGGGCGAGCGGTCGCGCGTCTCCAGACGCTCAGACAACAACCGCTGAAATTTTTCGACCGACAGATCCTTCTGCCGGAAACCGGGCGTGCTGACGTTGACGACATCCTCCGCGAGGAGTTTGTGCCGTTCGGTCGTGAAACGCAGCATCTGCTCCAGCAGCGGCGCGTTTCCATCGTTCAGCATTCGCTCGATGAACATTTGCCCGAGCCCTTCCCGTGCCCCATATCAAATCGCGTGCCAACGCATCGCATGTTGCGTGTTGCAAGTTGCCCGTTGGAATACGCTCATGCCAACTTGCAACATGCAATGAGCAACGAGCATTTCCTGCGCTGCCGCGCAGTTCATGCGCTCGCTTCGACTTCCGCGAGTTCGCCTTCCTCGCGCCACTTCTTGAGCTTCATCCCCAGCGTTCGCACGCCGATGCCCAGTGCCGTCGCTGTTTTAATGCGATGCCCGCGGAACTGTTGCAGCGTGCTCAAAATCACCTGTTTCTCGATATCCGCCAGCGGTTTTCCGGCCAGGCTTTCTGCGCCGGCGCCGGCCGAAACATTCGACTGTTTCAGCCACGGCTCGATCGTGGCGGCGCGAATCATGCCCGGCTGCGTCTCAAGTACGCTGGCCCTTTCAATAATGTTCTGTAGCTCACGCACATTTCCCGGCCAGTTGTATCGTTGCAATAAACGCACCGCCTCCGACTCGATGTGCCGGAACGCGGAATTCTCGCGCTTGGCGATTTGGTGGAGGAAATGACGTGCGAGTTCCGGAATATCTTCCGACCGCGCCCGAAGCGGCGGAAGCTCGATCGGGACCACGTTCAGCCGATAAAACAAATCGCGCCGGAACTTGCCTTCCGCCACCGCACTTTCCAGATCGCGATTACTCGTGGCGACCACCCGCACATCGACCTGCTGTGTGAGTGAGCTGCCGACGCGCTCAAACTGGTTTTCCTGGAGCACGCGAAGCAACTTCGCCTGCAGGCCCGCCGCGATCTCGCTGATCTCGTCGAGCAGCAACGTACCACCGTCCGCCAATTCAAATCGCCCGCGACGCATCCGGTCGGCGCCCGTGAACGCGCCCTTTTCGTGGCCGAAAAGTTCCGATTCGAGCAGGTTCTCCGAAAGCGCCGCACAGTTCACCGCGAGCATCGGACGCTCGCGGCGATCGCTTGCGAGGTGAATCGCACGGGCGACAACTTCCTTGCCCGTGCCGCTCTCGCCACGAATGAGCACCGTGGCGGCGCTCTTGGCGACGAGGTCGATCTTCTGCTTCACATCGGTCATCGCCTCGCCGTTGCCGACGAGAGGTCGCGGCGAGCTGATCTCAGTCATGCTGCGCAGCGCGAGGTTTTCGCGAATGAGGCGATTGTGTTCGAGTGTGCGATCGACGAGCAGCTTGATCTCGTCGCCGTCGAACGGCTTTTGAATGTAGTCGTACGCGCCGAGCTTCATCGCTTCGACGGCGGTCGTCACGGTCGCGAACGCGGTCATCAGCACGACCGGCAATTCCGGGCGAAGCTTCTTCGCTTCGGCGAGCAATTCGATACCCGTCATCTTCGGCATCTTGAGATCGGTGATGAGCAGATCGAAGCGCGTGCCGCTGGACACGCGCGTGAGCGCCGCGGCGCCGTCACCGGCAGCGACGACTTCATGGCCTTCGCGCACCAGCGTCGTCGCGAGCGAATCCCGCATCATCTCCTGATCGTCAACTACCAGAATCCTTGCCATAGTCGGCACTCCTTTGCCCACAACGATGCACCTAGATGCGGATCTCGAAACGCGCTCCGCCGCCGTCAACATTGCTCGCGGTGATCGTGCCATCGTGCGCTTCGATCACGCGATGCACGATCGACAATCCCAAGCCCGTTCCCGAATCTTTCGTCGTAAAGAACGGGTTGAAAATGCGATCGAGAACATTGGCGGGAATACCCGGGCCACTGTCGACGATCGTCAAATGACATTGCCGCGCGTCTGCGTTGCTCTTGGCCGGCACGTACGTGATCAACACCTTGCCCGGCCCTTCGATCGCTTCGATCGCGTTCAGCACGAGATTGATCAGCGTCTGGCCCAGGAGCAGCGGATCGGCTTCAATCACGAGCGACTCCGGCCCATTCACCTCGACGGTCACGTTTGCATCCGTCGCCTGCTGGCTCGTCAGTTCGACCGCCTGCTGCACAACGCCGGCCAGGTCCATCGTGCTGACGTTGATCTTGATCTCGCGCGAGAACTGCAGCACCTGGCCAACGAGCGCCTCAAGCCGCTTCACGCCCGCGGAGATTTTTCCGACGATCTGCTGGGAGTCGGGTCGATCCGCTACGTCCTTCGAGAGCATCGACGCATACAGCTGAATCCCGCCGAGCGGATTGCGGATCTCGTGCGCCAGCCCGGCCGCCATCTCGCCCAGCGCCGCTAAGCGCTTGCGTCGCTCGAGCTGGCGATTCTTGTCGCTCAATTCCTTCCGCAGCATGTCCACGGTGCTCTTGAGCTGGTCGTGCGACTGCTGCAGCTTTTCCGTCACCTCGCTGTACGCCATGATCACGCGCCCCAGCTCTTCGATGCGCTGGGCGTGACTCACCGGCGATTCTTTGACGAGCATTTCGTTCATCGCGAAATATCCATCGTCGAGGCGCGCTTCCCATACGCCGCCGCCGCATAATTCCGGTTGATCCGCTTCGCCGTCGTCGCCTGGTTGATCTGTTTCCCGAGGTTCAACTTCCGCTGCTGGAGCACCATCGCGTCATCGCGATCGGACGTCGTGATCTCCTCAAGCAATCGCCGCGTCTCCGCGAGCAGATCCTCCGCATGATTCCGCTGATCGCCGATCTCATCGACGAACTCGTTCCACCGCCTCTTCGCCGGCGCGATCACCGTCTCCAGTTCCTTCAATTGATCCAGCACCTGCTGGCGGCTTTGCAACACCACGAGCAACTGCTCGATCTGCGATTGCCGCACATGCTCGTGCTGCACCTGCGCCAGCCGCGCCAGCCGACGATAGCAACCGACCTGCTCCTCCAGAGCGGTGATGACATTCTGATTCATGATGTCCTCTTCCAGATCGATCACCACATTCCTGATTCGCTGGTCCACTTGAGCCATTGTTCCCAATACGCTTTGGGCATGGAGAACGTGCCGTTGGTGAACGACTCCGGCGGAATGCGCCGCAGCAGCCATTTCGCTCGTTCGTTCGCGGTCTTCGCTTCGTCGATTTTGCCGAGCGCGCAGTATGCATTCACAATCTGCACATACGCCGCCAGCGCCGACGGATCTTCCTGATACCGAAACGCCGCCGCGTCGTAGAGCTGAATCGCGTCCGCGTATTGACCGAGGTCATACAGGCAATCCGCGCGATAGAAGTGCGCGAGCTTGAGATACAGCTGATCGACTTCGCGCGTCGGCTGCTTGTTCTTGTAGAGATCCACCACGCGATCGTAGAGGGCCTTAGCCTTCGTCAGTCGTTCGCGCCGCGCGTTGTTCGCTTCCTGCGGATCGACCGCCACCTGCTTCACATCCGCCGCCGACGCCGTCGCACTCGCGAGCTTCGCATCTAACGCATTCGCACTTTTGCGATAGCTGTCGCCCATGAGGAACAGCAGCTCGCCGAGGTGCTCATCATTCGGATACCGCTGCACGAACTCTTCCAGCTTCGCAACGGCCTCTTCAAAGCGATTCGTGCGATAGAACAATTGCCCCAGCTCGAACAGCGCCTGGCGAAATTCTTCCGATTCCGGCGTGAGCAGCGGATTGTTGTCGATCACGCTGTGCAGAACCTTCTCTGCTTTCCCGTACGAATCCGGCCCCTGCGCGATGTACGCCTGCGCCAACGGCACCGCCGACTTCGACGCCGCCAGACTGTTCGGATACCGGAACTGATTTCGTTGATACGCGCTGATCGCCTTATCGAACAATCCCGCCGCCTGATACGCGCGACCGAGCCGCAACAGCGCATCGGGCGCCAGCGAATCGTCCGGCCGTTCCGCAACGAACAACTCCAGCGACGAAATCACCGACTGCGTATTCCCCGCCAGTTCATACAGCCCCACGCCCTTCCACATCGCGTCGCCGTAGCCTTTGTCATCCGTCAGCGTGAGCGCTCGCGAATACGCGATGTACGCATCGCCCGCATGCGTGCGAATCTCGCGCACCTGCGCCAATCGCTTCACCTTGTCCGCATGCGACGCATCCGCCATCGACTTGTCGAGTTGATCCCCGCGCTTCTCATACACATTCGCCAAGCGCGCAAAGAACGCCGCCGGCGGTTGCTCCTGCAGCGACTGCTCCTCCGCCAGCACTTCGAGCGCCCCCGCGTAATCCCCCCGCGCCGTCAGCAGATCCGAAGCATCCTTCAGCCCCGCAACGGCCTGCTCTTTGTACTTCTGCCGCGAAGACTTCTTCGCGATCTCATCCACCAGATCGTGCAGATCGCTCAAGCCCGCTTCGTCGTCGCCTTTCATGATGCGACACACGCCTCGCCCCAGATGCGCCAGCGGTTCCACCGGCGAATCGGGATGGCTCATCAGCACTTCCTGGTAAAACGAGTTCGCCTCGTCCGGCTTGTTTTTATCCTGGAGAATCTTCCCCAGCGCGTAGCACGCGTCGGCGTCGAGCGGATGCTTCACCTGCAGCTGATCGCGCGCGACGCGTAAATATCGCTCGGCTTCGTCCGGCGAACCCAGCTTCCACGCGCAATAGCCCAGCCGATAGTTGATCTGCCCCTGCGAGATCGGATCGATCTCCAGCTTCAGCGCCTCATCAAGCAGGATCTTCGCGTCCACGTACTTCTTCGCATCGATTAGCAGCTGCGCCCGCTCGCCCATCGCCCATGCTTTTTCGCTGTTCGACAGCTTCTCGTTCTTGAGATACTCCTCGAGCGTCAACTCCGCTGGCGCGGGATCGTCCTCTGCCAGCTGCATCTCGATGACCTTCTTGGTCAGATGCAGAGCGTGATTCACATCCAGCACCATTGCCTTGCGATAGTCCGCCAGCGCATCGGTCGTCCGACCGAGCGCCTCATAACTCTCCGCGAGCCGACGATGCACGTTCGCGTCTGCCTTCACGCCTTGGCCCAATGCAAGACGCGTCTGCTCGATAATCCGCAGATGGTTCGCCGGGATGCTCACCTTCTTTTGCTTCTGCCAGTCTTCAAACGACTCGGCCAGCATCAGGTGAACTTCGCCTTCCTTCTCCGGCGCTAGTTTTTCGTTGTTGAGAATCTTATTGAGCTGCTCGATCGCCGCCTCAGGCCGCTCCTGATCGAGATAGGTGCGCGCAATCCCGATCTTCTGATCGATGGTCGGACCCGGCTTGGGATCAATGAAGAGGTAAGCTGCGTAACCGAACAGCCCGAGCGATAGCAGCAATAGCGGCAGCTGCCAAAGCTGCGCAAGCCGCCCGCGCGATGAGTGATGCGGTGCCCCCCCGCGAGAAGAATTGGCGCGCCCAGACGCCATGGCCTCCATGCCTTTCCCCGATCAATCGCGGCCCCAACTTAGCCCAGTTGGTTTCCGCGACACCCGCCACGCCAGTACTCCATCACCGGCTTCGGTTTTCACACAATTGGCGAGAGATCAGAATCCGTACGTCAGTCCCAAACGCCCGGATCGCCGAAAATAGTAATTGGTGGTTTACGAAACGCAAGACGAAAACGAAAAACTCTTTCGCGAGAAAGACTTGGAACCGCGACTCGACTGAGGTGGTCGAAGCCAGATGCACGCAGATATACGCGGATGCCTTTGGCTAGAATGGACACGAATGGGCACGAATAATTCTTTCTTAGCGCGAGCTGCGCGCGCGTGTTCCCCGACGTCGACATGACGTCACGGGTAAGAGACGCTGCGTCCATTGGTTTGCTCATGAACCGAATGCCGCCGCGATCGGGATGACGCGCGGGGACGGGCATCGCGGTTACAATCGCGAGCGTGCTGCGGCGATGGATCAACATAATGGCGGTGCTGTCGCTGCTGCTTTGCGTTTCGATCGGCGGACTTTGGGTGCGGAGCAGACGTTGCTTGGACTATGTGTCGGTCGCGCCGGCGTGGCGGCAGTTCGTGTGCATGACCTTTCCGGGTGGATTGAAAATCTCGACGTGGCCGGATCCAGTTCAGCCGGACGGAGTGCAGTTCGCCAGCTACGAGTACGGGGTGCGCAACGCGTACGGAGGCTGGGTCGACCCGCCGGCGGTGTCGTGGAGCAAACTGGGCTTCGACGTGCGCCCGCTTCAATTCAGCAACCAGGATAAGCCGGCACGCGACGCGGTCGACCTGTTCGTTCCGTTCTGGTTCCTGGCTGCGATGTTTCTTGTCCTGCCGGTTTGGAGGATGGTGTCGCTCGTTCGCATTCGTCGGCGGACGCGCACCCACCGCTGCTTGAAGTGCGGGTACGACCTTCGCGCCACGCCCGATCGCTGCCCAGAATGCGGAACGGCGACCGGAGTGGAGTAGCGGGGAAAGGTCGTTTGACTTCGACGAACTCAGTCGAGCGGTGGTTCCGCGGATGAAGACGTTTTGATCTGCGAAACCGCCAAGCGGATGCCGAAGGCGATTGGTGATGACGCGAATCTTTGCGGCGAGTGCGATCTAATTCTGAATCCGCCTGTTCCTTTTCCTGGACAGACAAATCAGGCCCGCGGCCGCGAACAGCGTCAGGGTGCTCGGCTCGGGGACGATGGCGGCGATGGCGTCCATTTTTGTGATCGAGGACCCGATGTCTGTGACCGTGCCGGTGGTCGGATCGATCGTGACGAGATGAGTCGTTCGCCCGCCGGAGCCGGGGAGGAGATTGTCGCCGAAGAGTATGCTGCCAGCGAACGTGAGCGCGGCGTACGAGCCGCCGCCGGCGGGCTTCGACGGGTTTGTGATATTCACGTACGCGCCGGTGTTCGGATCGTAGGTCCCGTAGTCTGCCGGCACCGGCGTCGCATAGAACACTCCTCCGCTGCTGATGGCCAGTCCGCCGCCTTCCGTGAATGAGAGGCCGCTGGCGCCCACGATCGTGGCGGCCCCGGTGGTTTTGTCGATGGTGTAGAGATTCGCACCGCCGCTTGAGCTGATGCCATAGAGATTGCCGGAGTGGTCGAACGCGAGGTCGGTCATCGTGTTGCCGGCGCCAATATTAAAGTTGCCGACAACAGTGGTGGCTGCAGTGTTCGGATCGATGGTGAGCAAACTGGTGCCGCTGACACCGCCGGTTGATCCGTAAAGGGTATTGGTGGTCGGATCAAACGCCAGACCGGTCACGGCATAGTTTGTGGCACCCGCGTTGATCGGACCGACGTCCTTCGAAGCAGCGCCTGTGGCGGGGTCAAGAACGTACAATTCGCCCGCACCACTTGACGTCGCGCCGTACAAAGCGAACGAGTCGGCGTTCGCGGTGAATGCGAAGATCGCGAGCGCAAAGACAGCGAAAGAACGCGCCTTCAGAACGGCTTTCATTGGCCCTCCTCCCAGACTGCGAATAGACGTGTTGGCCTGCCCGCAGAGGCACACCCAAGCTCGCTGCATCGAAGATCGACGCAGGAATGGCGATTAGACTGCTTCAAACCGCAGGCTGTCAACAGATTTGTGCAAATAAGCAAGCGGTGTGCATTGCCGTAATTGTATGCAGGAGGTTTAGATGAGTTGGGGAATTGAGCTGGGGACAGCGGCGGCACGGAAAAGGCGAAACCCGTCACCGCTGACTCAAAGCCGATTAAACCTCGAGGGAACGCCCGAAGTCACAAAGAACGTGCGGGTCAAGGTTCGAATGACCAGATCACTGCCCCCTACCCTGCTTGATCGGGTTGATCGCTCACTTTGTTCGCGTCCCCCTCTTCGTAAGAACAGCCATCAGAGGATGAACATAATGATGATACCGATTGCCGTGAACAGCAGAGCGACAAGGCCGAGTCGGCGGTCGTGTCCGCCGCGCGCGATGGCGATGACGGCAAGGAGTATCGCGAGCAGCGTGAGTAAAGCGCCGAAGTCGAACACGAGCCAGCTGAACGATGTCGCCAGGTCCTGCCAGCGCCTGCCCAGCCTGGGCAACAGCGTGGCGAGTAGTTCGGTCACGACGTCGGTTGCGGCGAAGGCGATAGCGAGGAGCCCGATGAAGTCGCCTTTCCTCGTGAGGGCTTGCGGTTCGGAATTGGCGAGCTCGTGTTCCATTCGATGCCCCTCCCCGCTCTCAGCTCACCATTTGAGAGGCAACCGCGACGTAGCGCATTCTCGTTTCGTAGAGAGCGGCGTCGAGGAGATGTTGTTCTTCTTCGCTGAGGTTGCCTTTGGTTTTTTCTTCGAGGATGGTGAGGGTATCGATCTGGTGTTTGGCCATGTCGAGGTTGAGAGCGGGCTCTCCGCCGCGCGCGGCGAGGTCACCGAGGTAAAAGAGGATCTGCGTCACGATCGATTGAACGAGCGTGGCGAAGCTCGGGGGCGGGAGTTCGCGCGCGCCGCCGCGAGCCGCTGAAGCGGCCCGCGCCGATGTGGGAGCGGCAGCGGCTGCGCCCGGAGGCGGTGTTGAGGGCGCGGGCGCGGCAGCCGCGTCTTTGCGCTGCTTTTCCTGCTCCGCGAGCTTGCGCTTCTCTTCCTGGGCTTGCTTCTTCCAGTCCGTATCAATGTGCAGCGACGGTTGTTCTTCGGCCATTTGTGTTGCTCCAGCTTTAGCTTAGACGGAAGTGCTTGAATCGCAATGGGTGATTTCCGGTTGGGATAGGTAGAGACCGCGAACGCGCCAAGTCGTGAAGTACGCGCGACGCAAGACCGCCATTCCATCATTTCTTCGCGAAACCTTCGCACCTTCGCGGTCTCTGGGATTCAGAGCACCGTCGTTATACTCCCGGCATGCGTGATCTCGTGATTGTGGGCGTGGTGATGTTGGCGTGCGCGTCGGTCGTGCGCGGGCAGACTTCTGCCGTCACTCGGCCCGTTTTTCACATGCCGCTCTTTCCGACGATTGCCGTCTCGGATCGGACCGAGAAACCGCTCTTCCAAGCATCCGCGCCCTGGGAGGATTTTTGCATTTCTTATTGCCGGGTGCTGCGCGAGGGGAAGTCGTGGCGGATGTGGTACATCGCTTACGATCACGGCTACAAGTCGGATGATGATTACTTCGTGTGCTATGCGACATCGAAAGACGGCGTCGTGTGGGACCGGCCGAAGTTGGGCATCGTCGAATACAAGGGTAGCAAAGACAACAACATCATCGCGCGGGGGGAATTTGGCAACGCGGTCTTTGTCGACGCGCAATCGCCGGCGAGCGAGCGGTACAAAGTGGTGTACATCAAGCCGCATGGCGACGAGTGGTGGATTTATGGTGGCGTGTCGGCGGATGGGATCCACTGGAAGAAGATCGACGAGCCGCTGCTGAAGAAGAATTCGGACACGGACAACGTATGCATCGCGGACAACGGCGTGTACCGGCTGTATGTGCGGATGTGGACGGAGGGTTTGTATAAGGGAAAGCGGGCCGTGGGATATACGCAATCGAACAAGTTCGGCGGGTTTCCCGATCCGCAGATTGTGCTGCAGCCGAACCAGGGCGATCCACCGGATGCGCACTACTACAACTCCGCGGCGACGAAGCTGCGCGAGGGATTGTTTGTAATGGTGCCGTCGATTTTCACCTCTTCGGACGGCCACGTGCGGCCGTCGCTGTTCCTCAGCAATAACGGCGTGAACTTTTTCCGCGTGAGTGCTGGGCCGGTCGTGGGATTGGGAACGAAGTGGGATAGCGTGTCGATGTACGTCGCGCCCGGCGTAGCAAGCGACGCGGCAGACGAGTATTGGTTTTACTACGTCGGAAGCGACGTGAAGCACGACGAGAATACGCCAAAGACGACGCACTTCGCGGGTGGAATCGGAAGGTTTAAGTTGAAGGTGAGCGCGAAGGGATGAGAGTTTCCTCGTTTAGCCGGCGAGCTTGCTCGCCGTTTTCTTTTCGTCGAAAAGCAAATTCGCTTCCAGCTGGAACGCGCGGTATTCCGGCGAACGCAGCCATTCGAGCAAAACCAGGTTCGGAACGCCGCCATGCTTGCGAAGGGCGCTCGTGAGT
>JAICIO010000032.1 GCA_025924315.1 Phycisphaerae bacterium | reverse complement strand
AGGACGTACAGCGAGGTGAAGCCGACGTAGAAGTATCCACCGGCGAACATCATCAGGAACGGCACGCTTCCGCGGGCGTAGCTGTACCACAGGCTGATGAAGATGAAGCTGCTCATGTAGCAGCCGAACGCGATTTCGATGATCGGAAGCGTGAGCCGCTTGAGCGTGAGGAAGTTGGGCTTATTGACGGTGAGATCCGCGCTCTTGCCGGCCATCGCCTTGGCGATGAGCGGATCTTCGCGGTGCTTCCAGTCGTTCTTTACTTTTCCACGAACGCCATACTTTGGCGTGCGGACGAACTCGCTGGGCTTGCGGTTGATGGCGGTCCAGATCGCATCGATAACCGCTTTCGCGTTGTTGATCGACACGCCGATGCCAAGTGCCATGAGGAACGGTTGATAGATAAACGACTTCCAGCCGGCTTGCTTACCGAAGAGTTCTTTTTGCGCGAAGACGAAGAACGTGCTGGCCGAGCATGTCGCGAGGACGAACAGCGACACGGTGAAGAGCGAGTTGCTCCAGGTGTAATGCTTGATCGGACCGTCGGCATAGATGAACGCCGGGTACATCATGATCGTCAGCAGCACCATCATCGGATAGACGACGGTGTTGGTGAGATGGAAGAACGCTTCGCTCTTGATGCGGCGGCTCAGGTGCTTGCTCTTGAGGATGCCGGGCAGCAACTTGATGCAGGTCTGCATTGAGCCCTTAGTCCACCGGTGCGCCTGTTGCTTAAAGCCGATCATCTCCGGCGGAAGCTCCGCGGGGGCGCAGAACTGCGGAAGGTAGATGAACTGCCAGCCCTTTACCTGCGCGCGGTAGCTGAGGTCGAGATCTTCGGTGACGGTGTCGTGCTGCCAACCACCGGCGTCGCCGATGGTGCTGCGGCGCCACACGCCGGCCGTGCCATTGAAGTGCATGAAGCGACCGGAGCGGTTGCGGGCGGTGTGCTCGATGACGAAGTGGCCATCGAGGAAGATCGCCTGCGACTTGGTGAGCAGCGACGCGTCGCGGTTGAGGTGATCCCAGCGCACCTGCACGCAGCCGATCTGGTCGTCGGTGAAGAAGTCGATGACGTTGTGCAGGATGTCCTTGGGCGGGACGAAGTCGGCATCGAAGATCGCGATGTAATCGCCCTTGGCGACTTTCAGGCCGGCTTCGAGCGCCCCGGCTTTGTAACCCACGCGATTGTCGCGATGGATGTAGGTGACAGGGAAACCCTTAGCGACCATCTCGTCGACCGCGGCCTGGGCGATGTCGGCGGACTGATCGGTGCTGTCATCGAGCACTTGAATGTCGAGCTTCTCGAGCGGGTAATCGATCTGGCATGTCGCCTTGATGATGCGCTCGGCGACGATGTCTTCGTTGTACATCGGCAGCTGGACGGTCACGCGCGGAAGGTCGGTCCAGTGAGCTTTCGGTTTATACGAATTGTTCTTGTGCTTGATGTAGAGGTAGACCAGGATGTATCGGTGGAAGCCGTAGAACGCGACCGTGAACAGGATGATCACGTAGACCGTAACAAACGCGATCTTGAAAAGGTGCTCCCACATATTGGCGAATTCTCAATCTGCTGAAGGGCAACGTTGCGTTTCACTCACGTGACTCAAGCTTCTAAAGCATGAGGGCGGGGCTCGACGCGGCGGATCAAGACTTCGATCGTCCTCATTAGACGCCGCCAACTCCCCGCTGCGCACATCCAACGAGCTTTGCGACCACCCGCAGTCGTCTTCGTCCTTAGAAGGCCGGATTCTAGGTTTTCGGCGCCCGCCGTGTCAACAATCGCCGACTCTATCGAGACTTAGCACACAAGGGATTGTGGATCGCCTCTGAAAAGCCGGGCGATTTGGGCTGATCATCCCATGGCGCAAAGTTGGGGGGGAATGAGAAATCCGTGAACATTTTTGAATCGCGACAGAAACGGCTCTAAGGGCCATCTGTCGATAGCGGCGCATAGGTGCTTGACGGCTTCCGTGGCGTTTCTAGGCGACATTCAGCGGGAGCCCTCTCGAATCACCAAATGCTCGGCTCGGCGGGGGCTTCGCCTCCCCGGTCCGCGATCGAGCTTCATTTCACGCGCAGGAGCAGCGGCTGCATCGAGGGGAGCGGGATTTTGGATAGGTCGATGGACTGGCCAGAAATCAAATCAATCGCCTTGCCCGAAAGGTCAAGCTTCACTGTTTGCGGCTTCTTCATCAGGTTGATCATCGGAACGAGCGTTGCGCCTTCGTGTCCGATCGTGCGGTACTCGACGCCCCAGGCGGGATCGTTCGATCCGACCGCCGTCAGGTTGGTCATCTTCACGAACGGCGATGCGAGCATCGGACGAATCTGCTTCGCGACGGCGCGATCGTCGCCGAGGGTGATCTTTGGAAGCTTGGCGAAATCGTCCGGCAGTTTGCGCGGCTGGTGGTATTCGTCGTACGCGGCGCATTCGTCGCCCGCCAGGATGATCTTTCCGCCGAGGGATTGGTATTTCTGAAGCGCCGCGAACGCGCCGTCGCTGATGTGCGTCGCGCGCGGGAGGACAATGAATGGAATCTTCGACACACGGCCTTCCATTAGTTGACGCTCGCTGACGAAGCGAACCTTCTGCCCGCTGAGATCCATCGCGGTGTAGAGCGATTTCACTGCCTGTCCGTAACCCTCCTGCCAGATGAGCGACGGTTGCGAGTAGAGCAGCGCGACGCGCGCGGACGAGCCATTGATCGCGGCGACATCGTTGCCGAGACGATTCAAGTCCAGAATGGCTTTGCCACTGCCTTGGATCAGCGCGGGGCGAAAGTAGACGCTGTCATTGAGCGACCCCGCGGGATCGACCGCTTCTTCCCATACCCAGGTTGTCTCGGCGCCCTGGTGATGCATCGCGCCTTGCCAGATCGCGGCATATTCGTGAACGGCCGGGAACGGATACGCGCCGGTGGCGTTCCCAATCGGATGCGCTTCGGAATTGAACACCGGCTGATTCCGAAACGAATTGAGCAGGTCGTAGCACATCTCCTCGACCTGCCAGTAATACGCGTAGTCTTTCGATGAGGTGTCATCGAGTGCGCCGACTCCGCCGAAGACTTGCGAGTAAGCATCACAGCCCGCGATGTCGGTTGCGTCGGCGAATTCTTCTGGATCGATGCCATAACCGAGCTTGTCGCGATCGAAAGCGAAGAAGACCATGATCTTCGCGTGCGTGCGCGCATCGGGGTCTTCGCTCTTGATCACATCGCTCATCCACTTGTGCCACGCGGCGAAGTGTTTGAAGTTGAAGCGATACCAGTCGTAGCTGCAGCGCTTTCCGCCGATGTCATCGCCTCCGCCGCAGGGGACTTCATCGAAGCTTTTGTATTTCGTGCCGTAGAGCGCGTTGAGCGCGTCGATCGTCTTGTGTTTCTCCTTGAGATAATCGTGCCACGCGGGCGCGCTCCACTTGTCGCGACCGCTCGAGCCGTAGGCAGGCTCGTTGCTTAGGCAATAGCTGAAGAGGGCGGGCTCGTCTTTCAGCAGCCGCGCGACCTGCCGCAGCCATGCCTCGATCACCTTTCGCTCGGCGGGGTGGTCGATGTTCATGAACGGCGAGCCGTTGTTCATCTCCGGATCTTTAGCGATCGCCCAGCTGGGGAAATAGTGCGGCGAGGTGAGAACATCGATCATCACGTCCGCCTTCTTCGCCGCCGCGAAATTCGCTTTCATCAGTTCGACGAACTTTGGGTCGAGCGTGTAATCCGGACGGAGATTCCCATTCGGCCCGTGACGTCCATCCTGGATCAGGTTCACACCGAGTGCGGGAAAGTTCGGCAGATCGGTGAAGATCTGGTTGAAATGACCATACCCGCCGAAGTAGGTGGGGCGAAGGAATGGCGCTTCATCGCCCGGCAGCGCCGCCCGCGCGAGAAACGTGTCACCGTGCAGCTCGGGCTCTTCGACGAGCGACTTCGGCACGCGGAGCATCGATGGGTCTTTTATCGTGAGCAGACGATTCGCATCATCTAAAGCGTAATCGAGTTCTTTGAGCTGCTCGACGTCCCACTCCGGCAGCTGCTTCTGCTCTTTCGTCGGCGACTCGACTCGTTGAAGGAACCGCTGCACGATCGCGACGTCGAGCTGCATATACGGGCTGGATTGCAGTTGCTCGTTGCCTTTGAGTTGCGATTGCAGTTTCTCGAATCGCTGCTTCACCTGGGGCAGATGCTTCATTGCGTCGGCCCGTTGCCTGGCACGCACCTCGGCGGTGGTCGGACCGGCGGCTAAGGACGTCACTGTGAGAAAGAAGCTGACAACGACGAGGAGATTTTGCATTTGAAGTAGCACGGGTTTTCAACCCGTGCAGTTGTTTGAGTAGCGGATGCACGGGTTGAAAACCCGTGCTACTTAATGCCGATCGCAGCGTAACCTTGCGCCGCGAGTTGGAGTTTGATTGAATCACCGCTTGTTGCAAGCTTATGAGAGCTGATCCACTCATCCGCGGTGAATGAGCTTCGAAGTTTCAGCGCATCGCCATCGAGCTTCAGGACCACATTTGTTTCTTTGTCCGTTGGATTGTGCACTGTGAACGCGAGATTCCCCTTCGCGAAGTCGCCGTACCGTTCGATCCGAATTCCCTTCGGCTCGACATTCGCGTATGGCACCGGTCGCCATCCCGCCTCGTCCACCTTTCGTATCAGCGGAATGTATTTCTTAAAAAGCGCGCGATCGCGGTTGTACCACTCGGGATTATCGAAGTACGACACATCGTGCGCACTCGTCTGTCCCTGAAACATGCTCGGAAATACCGCGAAGAAAAGGCTCCGCTGCATGTAGGGCTCCATGAATTCGGCTTGTTCATAGCGGTTGTTCATGAGCATGAGATACGGTTTTGCGCCGCTCATCGTCTTGAAGAAGAAGTAGCGCTCGTCCGGCACCGGATCGAATTTCCCTTTGCTGATCCACGTGTACTCGCGGCCGGGGATGTCCACCCACGGCGCGAGCTGCCAGCGGCGGAAATACGCGTCGTTCCCCATGAGCATTCGCCGCTTGCCGTGCAGGCGGTCGCTCACCTGGCGGACCCATTCGTACGTGCCCCAGAAGTTCAACAGCGCAACGCGGTGCGATTTCGGATCGAACGTGAGCGGGTATTGCGAGACGCGCCAGTGCTCGCGGTTGTAGTTGAGGATTTCGCCCCAGCCTTCCATTGAATCGACGTATACGCCATCGACGCCGATGTCTGGCTTGTCGCGCCAGCCGAGCGCGGTCTCGACGCGATCCATTTCATAGTGGCCTTTGCTCGGCCAGCCTTTCTTCGCGTCGTCGGGAATGTGCGGATCGGGATCGCTGCCCCAAGGCGCCTGCGGGGTGTATGCGACCGGCTGGAGATATAAATCGCGCATGCCGTTGTCGCGAATGATTCCGCTGACCAGCGTCGCCTGCGACATGCGATCGCCGTGGTCGGCATCCGTGCGCAGCTGGGCGAGCCGCTGCTCGTAATTGCCGTGGCCTTCGCCGTGGTAGTACTGCCAGTACGTGGGCGCTTCGACGTAAACGTAACTCTCCGCGCCGACCCGCTGATCGCGGTCGAGCATCGCCTTGCCATCTTTTGGGTCTTTGATCTGAATGTCGGAGAACTCGTGATAGCCGAAGCCAAAGTCCTCCGCGCCCTGCACGCCGCGAGGGTCGCCGAAGGGCATCCAGATGCCCGCACGCTTCACGCGACGTTTGAACGCATCCGGATAAAGCTCCCAATACTTCGCGATCGCCTGGCGAAAGGCCCACTTCGCAGGAACTTCATACGTGATGACGGTTGCGTCGGCCCGCGACGGAAACGCGGCGATGTCTTTCGAGAGGCCGAAGTCGAACTCTGCTCGCAATTCTTTCGCCTCCGGATCGTACACGAACCTTGGTAAACGAGGCGGGGTGATGGGAACCGCGATGACGAATGCTCTATCGCCGTGTGAGAGAACGGCGAAGGGATAGAGCGAGGCGCTGTCGTTCACGCCGGCGCATTTGTCGCTGAGATGGTCGAAGAGTTTGTCGCCTTCAATCGGACGAGAGGTTTCGGGATCGTCGTGCCACATCCAGCCGGTGGCGTCGAAGGGGATGCAGAACGAGAGTGTGACGGCGCGGTCTTTGCCGGTCGTGTCGATCACCGTCGCGGAGGATGACCAGGGATTTGAGTGAGCGTCGGTTTTCGGTTCGATACGAAGGGTGGTTTCTGATCCGCCGGTGACGTCGTGGACACGCCATTGCGCGTGCGCGAGATCTTGCGCACAGAGATCAACCGTGCTGACGATCGAAATCACAAGAATCGTCATCCTGAGCGCAGCGAAGGATCTCGATTTCGGAACACGTTCTCGATATCGAGATCCTTGCATCACCCGCTGCGCAAGTACCCAGCGCTCAGGATGACAGAAGTGAAGCTTCGAGTTCATTTAATGATCCGAACAAGTTTCACGTCCATCGACTTCATCGTGATCAATTGATCGGCGGCGATCAGCTCGTCGGTGAGAAGGTCGACCAACTTCTTCCCCGGCTCAATGCGAAACGTCTTCGTATCGTGCGAGCAGTTGTAGAGATTTACGACCGTTCCCTCCGGTGTGTCGGCGCACTGCCACTGGACGCCCCAGAAGGGTTTTCCGCTCTCGTCCACCACGCTCACGCATGGGTTGATTTTGTCCGCGGAAAGTTTCGGCAGGATCGCTTGGTAGATGCTCTGCCATTTTCCCTTGATGGGATCGAACGGCAGATGTTCGCCGTCGAGTTTGCCTGACAATGGATTGTCGTATTCGTCTCGCGTGAGCATCGGATCGTTGCCCACGAAGAGCAACTTCTCTTTGTACATCTTCAGCGTCTCAAACGCTGCGGCGGAGATGTGGGTTGCATCGGGGATGACGATCATCGGCACATCGCGCAGCTCGCCGGCTTCCAGGTGTCGTTCGGTGACGAAGCTGGTCTTGAGGCCCGTGAACGAGAGCGCGACGAACGTGCGAATGAGCGTGAGGTCCGGCTTTTGGCGATCCCAGACGAGTGACGTCGGGCTGTAAAGAATGCACACATCCGGCGGGGTTTTTTGAATCGCGGTAATCTCGGGCGCGACGCGGTTGAGATCGAGGCAGACGCGGCCGACCGCTTCCGCGCACGCCGGGCGCTCCATCACATTGCCTGCGAAGTCGCCGCGAGGGTTGTCCTTTTCGCGCTCCCACACCCAGATCGTCGTGGCGCTCTGGCCGTGAATCGCGCCTTGCCACATGGTGTTGTAGAAATGCTGCGCGGGAATCGGTCGCATGTCGCGATCGAAGACGGGATGGTTTTCGCTGTTGAAGACTGGGGCTTCGTGTCCGGCGCGCTGCAACTCGTATCCGATCGCGTTTTCCATCCAGCCTTCAGGAAAATCGACTCCGCCGCGCTCGGGCGCGTCGTCTTTGGCGTTGTCGAATCGATACAGATTCACGCTGTCATTGCCGTTGATGTTGCTGAACGCGCCGAAGAGCGTGGGCTCCATCCCCGCGTTCATCTCGCTCGCGCGGTAGTAGTGCCATGTCGTTCCCTTGGCGTGTACCGGTATGTTCGGCGCGACGGCGTGAACCGCATCCGCGAGCATCTTGTGGAAGCCCGCGAACCATTCGTCGTTCCAGCGGACGAAATCGGACCAGATCGGCGTTGTCGATTTTCCCCCGTCCGTCGGCTGCGGAATCTCATCGATCGTCTTGTAGTTGCTTTTCCAGGTTTTGTTGAGCTTGTCGACGGATTCGTATCGCTTCGTCAGCCACTCATGCCAAGCCTTCCGCGAGTAATCGCTCGGCGGTTCGACATTGATCGGTTCGTTCGTCAGACACACGCTGAACAGGGCGGGCTTGTCCTTGAGCTTGGGCATGATGTGGGCGATGAGTTTCTTCAGCAGCTCCTGGCCCTGCGGCGCATAGATTGTGTAGCCGAAGAAATCCGCGCGGCTCGTGCGCAGCTTATACTTTTCGATCATCCAGTCCGGGAAATAGTGCGGGCTGATCAAGAGGTCGAGCGCAACGCCGGCCTTTTCGCAGCGGTCGAGCGTGTCGAGCGTCTGGTTCAGCATCTTGTCGTCGGTCTCGCCTTCCTTGGGGTAAATCGAACTGGGTCCCCATTCGCCGCACTGCTCAATATTGATCCCGTACGCAGGAAACTTTTCGACATCTTCGCGGACTTGTTTGAAGTGGCCGTAGCCGACGAAGAAGATCGGCCGCTCAATGATCTCATCGGAGTGCGGAAACTTCACCGGCCCGATGAACGACGGCCCGACGATCTTGGGACGCTCGCGGCCAGTCCAGCGCGGGACTTCGGGCAGCTTCTTTCCGTTGCTGTATTCCTTCAACTGGGCGTCCAGGCGTTTCGCGATGCCGTCCATTTCAGTGAGCTCGCGATCGGCGCGCCGCTGCGTCCATCCGCCTTCAAATCCGCCGGATGCGAGCAAGTTGTTTCCGGCTTCCGGCTCCTTGCCTTCCACGAGTGCGACATCATCAAGCCAGAGCCCCGGCGTTTCGCTTTCGACGAGCACGCGCGGCTGAAAAGCGCAGTCGCGCTCTTCCGGTGTGAACGTGAGCTGCATGCGCTGCCACTGATTCTTCGTTGATTTGAGCGGCATCCGAATCTGCCAGCTTGCTCCGCCGGCGATGCTCGATTGGCCTGCGGTCTCGCTTCGCGTCCAGGCGCTCAGGGTGTACGTCTTCCCAGCAGTGAGCTTCACGACGTTGCTGTATTCGAGCATGCCGTAAACATTCGGCGTCTGCTTCTGCGTCGAGGTGAACTTCACGCAGTAATCGCCGCCGTGCGGATCGCTCTTTTCGACATGGTAATCGACCTTCGCGCCGTTCACCGCGACGAATCCCCAGTTGTCGGGGACGGACATCGACAGATCGGGTTCGACGAACTTCGTGAAGTTGTCGAGCACCGTGTAGCTGACCAGCGGATAGGAAATGTCCTGCCCCTGCGACTTCAGCGCATCGAGCTGCGTTTTGAACCGCGGCAACTGTTGCTTGATGGCATCCAGACGTTGCTGAAGCTCGTGCGTCGAAGGCGGATCGTCAGCAAACGCGCTGAGGGAGAGAACGAGAGCAAGGCAAACCGCGAGAAGACATCGGATCACGCACAATTCCTTTCGTCGGGCGCACGTTGGCACGCCGTACACATTACTGTAAACGACGGCGCCTGTTTAAGATCGCAATCGACATGCGCAACAAAAAACGCTCGCGGCGAGGCGAGCGTTTCGGCGAGTTTCGAGTGCGGCCAAGAGGAGTTGAACCTCCACGTCCTTACGGACACTAGAACCTGAATCTAGCGCGTCTGCCAATTCCGCCATGGCCGCGGAAAACGTGCGGAGAATGATAGGTGGCGGGGGGCGGGTGTCAAGCCGACATGGATGCGCTTACGGGCGCCAGTTGGCCTAAAGTCCCATGTTCCAGGCCAAGCGAGCGGTCACACTGCGCGTCTGTGAGCGAAGTCGCATCAGCGCCCGTGCCTTCCGATGCGCCGGTTGAAACGCGGCGAGGACCTCTTCGTGTAGTTCGGCGCGCTCTTCGATGGATCGGGAAGGCGATCGCGTATTTCGCCGCGGTGTGCATGCTCGGTTGGGCGACGCTGGCGATTTACTACGCCGACACGCGTCCCGGTTTGCAGCGGCCCGTCCTCGCCGCGCTCTTCTTTCTCGCGGCGGTTGGCGCGCTCTTCTTCTTTCGTCCCAAGCGATATCGCTGGCCCATCTTTCTCGCACTCTTCGTCATCACGCTCGTGTGGTACTTGTGGCTTCCGGCGCGGAATGATCGCGAGTGGGCGATTGATGTTTCGAAAGTCACGACCGCCGAGATCGACGGCAACCGCGTCGTCGTTCACAACATTCGAAACTTTGATTACCACACGTCCGACGAGGATTTCACCCCGCGATGGGAGGATCGGACGTACAACCTCGCGAACATTCGCGGAGCGGATTTCTTCATGTGCTACTGGGGCGGGAAGGCTATTGCGCACGGAATCGTGAGCTTCGAGTTCAACGACGGTCAGCATCTGGCGATCTCGATCGAAACGCGACGCGAAAAGGGCGAATCGTATTCGGCGGTCCAGGGATTCTTCCGCCAGTTCGAACTGATCTATGTATTTGCGGACGAGCGCGATGTGATTCGCGTGCGGACGAATTTCCGCAAGGAACAACTTTATCTCTATCGTTCCACGCTCAGTCGCGATCAGGCGCAGGAGTTTCTGCTGACGTATCTGAACGGCGCCAATCGCCTGGCGCAACAGCCGCAGTGGTACAACGCGCTGACGGACAATTGCATCACGTCGATCATTTACCTGGCGCAGGAGACGAATCCAGCGGCGGCGATCTCGTGGGAGACGCTGCTCGCGGGACACGCGGCACATCAGGCGTATCGCAACAAGCGGATCGACACGAGCATGCCGTTTGAAGAACTGGAAGCGAGGAGTCGAATTACCGATAAGTCGAAACGCGCCGACGACGCGGCGGATTT
Organism: Phycisphaerae bacterium; assembly: GCA_025924315.1. Taxonomy (GTDB): domain Bacteria; phylum Planctomycetota; class Phycisphaerae; order Tepidisphaerales; family Tepidisphaeraceae; genus JAICIO01. The sequence goes on along the minus strand of JAICIO010000032.1, from coordinate 47,512 downwards.
CTCGCAGCAGATCCGCGAAGGCCTGCCGGATCCGCGGAAGTGATCGCGGTGGGGAGGAAGAAACCCGCGGAGCTGCGCTCCGCCGCTAAATATGGAGGCCTGGAGCGCAGGTCCGCGGATTGCGTTTTTGTTTGGCGCCTTACTTCTCCTGCGTCAACTTTTGCAATACCTGCTGGCTGACTTGAAACGCGGTGCCGTGACGTGTGTCTTTTGGGAAGCTTAGCTCCCGCGAGATGTTCTTGAAGTACTCAAAGTCCTTCGTGCGCGAAGCGCCGTATTTGTGCCGCGTGTACTGGTCGTAGTAGATGATCCAACCGTCATCCACCTTCAGTGCCGTCGGGCCTTCCACCCAGTCGATCGTGAACGGCTCGCTGACGCTCGTATAAGGTCCCATGACCATGTCCGCGACGGCGGTGTGTAGGTGCTTGGCGGGCGGGACTTCGGTTTCGTCTTTGAAGATCATGCGGTACTTGTCGCCGTCTTTGACGATCGTGGCGTCGATCACATCAAAGCCTGGGTTGAAGAACAACTTCGTTGGCGTGAAGTCTTTGAAATCCTTCGTCGTCGTGCAGTAGATCCGGTGATTCATCCCGCCGCCCGCTTTTTCGGTTTCGGGAAATCTTCCCGGAATCGTTGTCGACCAGAAGATCAGATAGTCGCTGTTGTCTTCGTCCCAGATGATCTCAGGGGCCCAGCAGTTCATCGCCGTGGGCTCCTTGTCCATCACGGCGATCGCCTGCTCTTCGCTCCAGTGGATCAAGTCCTTCGATGTCGCGTGCCCGACGTCGTGGCCATGCCAACCGGTCGTCCAGACGAGTTGGTAGGTGCCGTCCGGCCCCTGGTAGATGCATGGATCGCGCATGATCTTTTCCGAACCAACGACGGGCTTGAGGAAACTCTTGTCGCCTTTCAACGCCGTCCACTTCAGGCCATCGGCGCTCCAAGCCAGGTGCAAACCGTCCTCGCCATTGCCCCGGAACGAGCAGAAGAGATAGGCGTGATTGGGCGCGCTTGGGTTTTCCGCGCCACGGGCGGGCCCGGACGGAATCAGCAACGCACACAACAAACAGAACAGAGCAAGGCTTCGGATCATGGCGGAGGAATATACTGCCAACCGGTTCTGATTTCCCTGATCCGACAGATCATCCGCGACAGCGTCGCAGTGCGAGTGAGAAGCCGGTTGGACTTCGCGGACGGTAACGGCACGGGTGGTCCAGATTTCCTCTCTTACGGCTTCGGCATATCGTTTGCCGATAACGTTAGAGTAGCTCGATTGACAGGGTCTGGCAGCGTGTCATAATCGCGCGGGGCTTTGGGATCGAGAGCAGCGGCTTCTGTGGCTGATTTATCACCCCTGTGTTGCGGGCGCCGCACCAGAAAGGACGCATCGCTATGGCCGGTCCTCAGTTTTTCATTCCTCCAAGCGTCACTCCCAGCAAACCGAAGAAGCGTTTCACGCTGGCGCAAGCCAACAAGACGCTTCCGCTGGTTAGCCGGATCGTCAAGGACATCGTCGTCGCGCACGAGCGTGCGACGACGCTGCAGTCGAAGCTTGAAGGACAGGTCCCGAATAAGGACCGCACCGAAGCCGAATCGAATCTCGAAGGGACGCTCGACCGCCTGCAGAATCTCGTGGATGAGCTGTCAGGCGTGGGGGTCGAACTTAAAGATTATCAGATGGGTTTGGTGGACTTCGTCGGCCGGCACAAGGGCCACGACGTCTACCTCTGCTGGAAGCTGGGCGAAGAAAAAGTCGCCTACTGGCACGAAATGCAAACCGGTTTCGCAGGCCGACAACCGGTCGCGACGCTGGACGAGAAAGAGTAGCGCAGTCGCACTATAATCAATTGGTACTGAACGAGCCGCCCCGGCAAGGGCGGCTCGTTTTCGTTACGGATCAAGCGTCGTTTGGGGCGCCTCGCTGTTTCAAGGCACTGGCGGCGCGATAGGATTGATATCGGTTTGCGACTTCGACCAGCGTCTCGCCGTAACGCACGACCTGAATGTCGGCACCGGCGCTGATGAGGATATGAACGACTTCCGCATCGTCCGCGATGATCGCGTTATACATGGGTGTGATGCCGTAGCCGGCGTGTGCATCGGGATCTGCGCCGAGCTCGAGCAGCGTTTTTACGATATGAGGATGACGACTGCTGCATGCGATCATTAGGGGCGTTAAATTCCCCTCAGAGCGTGCATCGACCGATGCGCCTTGGGAAAGCGCGCGATGAATGTCTGCGACGTTCCCGCCAGAGGCTGCGATAAACAGCAGTTCGTTGCCCCGCGGCTGGCCACTGGCCCACTCACAGAGGCGGTTGCCATAAAAGACGAGGGCGAGCGTGAGCAGGAGTAACGAGACGGCGATGACGTTGTGCCGAGAGAGTCGCATGTAGCCCTCCGCGCGTCAGGTTGCGGCGAAGACGGTTCACGAGGGGAGATAAACTCCAAGTCGGGCGAACCGGCTACCATACCGCCCGCCATACAAATGAAAAGCAAAAATTAGCTAAATTCGAGTGCGGTGGGAGTTATGCGTGCCGATTGTGGTGATGCAGAATTACCAGAGCGTCAGTTGAGGAGGGGCTGGCGAACGGAATTTATCGTTCGAGAGCGTCGGAAAATCTCCATCGAGTCCGACTTTGCGCTTTGCGAGATCGAACATCGTCTTAAGTTGCTCCGCCCAGACGCCTTCGCCGCGCATGCGACTGACGAAGTTGCTGTCGTTGAGCTTTCCCCCGCGCAGTTCGCGGATGCGATTCAAAACTTTTGATGCACGATCCGGGTAATGCTGCTTCAGCCACGTTTCGAACATGTCCTTGATCGCGAAGGGCAGGCGGACCGGAACATAACCTGCCGTTCGCGCGCCCGCGTCTTTGGCGGCCTTCAGGATCATCGGCATCTCGTGATCGGTCAGCCCGGGAATGATCGGCGCGACCATCACACCGCACGGAATGCCCGCGTCGCTCAGCTTCTTTAGAGCATCGAGCCGGCGCGCGGGACTGGCGGCGCGCGGTTCCATCTTCGCCGAGACCTCTGGATCGAGCGACGTGATCGAAATGAACGCCGCCGACAGATTCTCCTTCGCCATTTCGCTCAGTAGATCGATATCACGCGTAATCAGATGACTCTTCGTAATCACGCCGCAGGGATTGCGGAATTCCCACAGCACTTCGAGACATTGCCGCGTGATCTTGAATTGTCTCTCGGCGGGCTGATAGCAATCGGTTACGCCGCTGATCGAGATCGTCTTCGGGTCCCACTTTTTGTGGCTTAGTTCTTTTCGCAATAATTGCGCTGCATCAAGCTTGACGAAGATTTTGCTTTCGAAATCCAATCCGCTGCCGAGACTCAGGTATTCGTGCGTGGGCCGCGCGTAGCAGTAGATGCACCCGTGCTCGCATCCGCGATAGGGGTTGATGCTGTACTCGAATCCGACATCGGGCGAATCGTTGTGCGCGATGATGGTCCGCGTCGTGTCGCGAAAGAATTTCGTACTCGGCGCGATCGTTAACTCATCCGGATCGAGATTGTCGAATTCCGGCTCGAGATCGATCGGCTCGAATCGATTCGGCGGATTGCTCGACGCGCCACGACCGTGAATGGGTAGGGGAACGGATGACACTTTTTGCACAATAGAGCGAAAGACGATCCCGAACAAATCATTTACATCGACAAAACTTCAGCGGATGCTGAACCGCTATATGTTGGGGTTGAGGGAAGGAAGAAAAGCAGATTTTGCGCGTTTTTCGATTTTAGTACTTGAAATTTGAAAATATCCGGGCAAATTACCGGCATCGTCGGGGTCCGGGCACAGATCGTACGGTTCAGTCGGGCGGTTCTCCGGTTCCGGGGACCTTACTGAACCGCAAATTGTAGATAGCGTAAAGCTCGCGTCGCTTCGACCACAATTTATCCGCACGGAGGCATTGTATGGCTAGGATGGCTCATCTTCTCGGTATGGCAGCGGTCGGTCTGGCACTGACGGGCTGCGTTTCCACGGAAAAGTACAACGCACTGAAGCTCGATCGCGATTCGCTGTCCGAGCAGCTCAGCAAGTCGCAGACGGATGGCGCTGCGGCGCGCGCTGAAGCTGACTCGCTCAAGAATCAGCTCAGCATGCTCAACCAGGGCAACTCGGCTCAGGGCGGGCTGGCCGCGAACCTCACCTCGCAGCTTCAGGAGCTTCAGAAGCAATACGACGCGCTCAACGCGCAGTACGAGGAGGCGATCAAGAATCGCGGAACCGGCACGGCTCTTCCGCCGGAGCTCAGCAGCACACTCAGCACCTTTGCCCAGCAGAATCCGGATCTGGTGGACTTCGACGCCGCTCGCGGCATCGTGAAGTTCAAGAGCGACGTGACGTTCGCTCCCGGCAGCGCCGAAGTGAATCCGCGGGCGAAGGAAGTCATCGCCAAGTTCGCTCAGATCCTCAACAGCCAAGCCGCCAGCGGTTATGAGCTCATGGTTGCCGGTCACACCGACAACACCCGCGTCGTGAATCCGAACACGATCAAGGCCGGGCACCTCGACAACTGGTACCTATCGGCCCACCGCGCAATTGCGGTCGCGTCGGAATTGCGGAAGGGTCACGTGAACGAACAGCGCCTGGCGGTGACCGGTTACGCCGATCAGCGTCCGATCGCCAGCAACACGAGCGAGAGCGGCAAGGAAAAGAACCGCCGCGTGGAAGTGCTGATCCTTCCGACCACGGTCCGCTCGACAACCTTCGCAAGCGATTCTTCGAAGTCGTCCAAGCCGACGCATCAGAAGACCGCCGCGATGAACAAGGACGCAACAGCGAATACGCCGCAGGAAAAGATCCTCAACAAGTAAGCCAGAGCACGGCTGAAGGATGAAGGCTGAAGGGTGAAGCCGCACAAGCGGCGTCTCCTTCAGCCTTCTTTTGTTTCATCCTTCATCCTTCATCCTTACGAAGCGTTGCCGCATCGCCTCTGCCATCACGATGCTCGCCGCGTGGGAGAGCGCGAGCGAACTGGCGCTGTCGGGCCTGGTTGGAATAGTGATGAAGCGGTCGCAGATCTCACGAACCGCGCCGGAAATTCCGCGTTTTTCGCCGCCGAGCGCGAGGATCGTCGGCTCCGCGAGATTCACGTCGTACATCGTTCGCTTCGCGTTTGCGAGACACCCGTAGAGTTTCAGCCCGCGTTTTTGCAGCGATTTGAGCGGAGCGACGTCGTCGATCTGCACGAGCGGCATTCGTTCGTACGCCCCGGAGGCGGGGCGAGCCACTTCCACCGGATCGAAATCCCACAAGTGTTTTTTGATCAACAGCGCATGCACGCCGAGGGATTCGGCGCTGCGCAAGGTGAAGCCGAGGTTGCGGGCGTCGTCCACGCCTTCGAGCAGGAGCAGCAGCGGTGGTTCGTTCAGGCGATCGATTTGCTGAAGAAGATCGTCAACGGTCGTTCGGGGCTTAGCGGAGCAAACAGCAAGGAGTCCGCCGTGGGAGGAGCCGTGCGTGATCGCATCGAGCTCGCGCGTCTCGACATAGCGAACAGGCGTCGCGAGCTGCTCGGCGAGGGCAACGATCTCCGCGATACCGTCGGCGTGCGTGCCATGCTTAATGAGAATGACCTGGATCTTCCGCTGCCGCGCTTGCAGCGCCGCGAAAACGGACTGACGACCTTCGACGTGTTCCACGAGCCGAGTTTAGGTGGAGACGTTGGAATGACCAAATTGCGCAATCGCTCGTTTATTATAGCCGCCGCGCGTGCGCGGCCTGATTCTCGCGCAGGTGTGGTGTTCGTTCGAATCCGCGCCGGGCACGCCCGGCGGCTAAACATCACGCCGAAGTGCACTTTTTGATGAACTCGAGCAATGTATCGCCGGTCGTGTCGCCGGGCATGCCGATCTGGTGATTCGCCAGCGTGGGCGATTTGCCCTTCAGCACGATGCTTTCGGCTTTCCCACCGGCGGCGCGAATCTTCTCGGCCATCTTGTCTGAAGCTTCGCGTGAACTTGGATTGCCCTGTTCAGCGCTCGCGAAGAGGAACCGCGGAAGGGGCTTGAAATCCCCGATGTGGTTCATCGGCGACGCATCGCGCCACTTCGCGGGGTCGTCGCCGAAGTTCGCGCGAATACACTGCGGATAATTTCCGCCGGACTTTTCCTTTTCGACCAGATCGAACGCGCCGCCGCTCCAGCTGACCACGCCCGCGAGATCGCTCGGCTTCATTCCGACGGTCGCAAGTGGCCTCGGATCCAGACCGACGAGCGTCACCAGATGACAACCGGCCGAGTGACCCATCAGCACGATCTTCGTCGGATCCCCACCGACGTCGTGAATGTGATCGTGCACATATTTCACCGCGGCCGCGACGTCGTTTACCTGCGCCGGATGATGATCGGTTCCGCTGAGCCGATAATTCACCGCTACAAAAATCACGCCGTGCTCGTTGAAAAACTTGGGCTTGAAACTGACTTCGGATTTGTCGCCCTTGGCCCACTCTCCGCCGTGAACGAAAACCAGCACCGGCGAGTTGTGAGCATCCAGTGGTGCGTAGATGTCAAGCTTCTGTTTCTCCGAGCCGTTTTCGACGTAAGGGACATCCGGCTCGGAGAAGGTGTTCTCCGCGACGCGCGGCGTCATGTCCGACTGCGTTGGAGCAGGCTTCGATGCGGGCGCCGCGCCGATGATCACGATGCAGACCGCACAGGTCACGATGGATAATCGCGTTTTCATGATTGATTCGCGCCCGCGTTGGTGGCACGAAACATCTGATATGCGGAATCGAGGTCGTTGTAAACCGTAGAGGCCCAAGGCCGAAGGCGTGGGCGATGCCGTCAAGAGAAGCTGCTCAATATCGGAACATCGATGAGTGTCCGTTCACGACGGGCGTGCCGTAATTGTAGCCGACGCCGTAGTAGCCCGTTCCGTAGTTGTTGCAATACGGATAGTAGCCGTATGAACCCATGTGCAGGTACTTGTAGACGTCGTAATAGTGCAGGTCGTACGCGTAGTTGATGGCGGCGTTGGCGACGTCGATCACGGAGTCGCGGTACGTGGCCGCGACGACATAATCAATGCGCGCGTCCTCCCAATCCCTGCGCGCCTCGCGGAAGTCATCCCCGCGAACGAGGGCGCGCTGGAATGCGCTGCGGATGCGCGTGACGTCCTGACTGGCGACCACCAGGCGCGCTTTCGTTTCGTCATAGTTGGGATCGGACACGAGCGCATCGTGTTCCATTTCGCTGAGCTGACGGGCGTATTCCATCTTCACTTGCGCCGCCGCGGCGACTTGCTGCGGCGTTGAATGCTGCTCGCGCAGTCGCTGCACCTGCTGATCGGCCTGATCGCGAAGCTTGCGCAGCGCCTGATAGCGCGGGTCCTGCGATAGCCGTCCCAGCACACGCTGGCGAGCCGCGTCGAGCTGATCGTGAGCGGTGTCGGCCACGGTCTTGGCGGACTGAGCCTTCTGCGAATCCTCGAAATCTTCTTTAAGCAAATCGACGGTGGAGTAGAGGTTGTCCTTCGCGCGGTAGTACTCCCACTTCGCCTTGACCGCTCCCGCTCGCGCGCCCGGAATAGCTCGGATTTCTGTCGCGGGCCAGTCTTGGACGTATTCGTTGCTCGACTGCGCCCACGGGTATTGCGCCGGCGCCGGCTGTTGTCCCTGCTCCTTGGTCGTCTCGCTCGTGAGTGGGTAGACGTCGGCGTTCGACTTGAACGGGTCGGTTGGCTTGGCAGCGCGAGCCGGGAATGCGAACGCGGCCAGGGTCAGCGAAGCCATCGCCAGCAGACGCGCCTTATGCGTTTTCATGATGCGTCGTCCTTAAACAACCATGAGCTCGCCGCTCGATCAGACACGCTCGATTATAGGTCCGTTAGCCGCGAGCGCGACACATTGCAAATTCTGCAAATCGCTTGCACGATCGTACAGGCAAACCGGGTGCAATCGTCGGCGGGGCGAGCGGAACTGCTCTCGGCGGGCTCATTTGCAACAGCGCCACCACGCCTCCGCCGGCGAAAATGCCTCGGATCGCTACTGGAATGACGTGCGGCCCGTCAATTTCTTAGAACCGGAACGGATGGCAGGGGATGGATGTGGAAAAACAGATCAAGGCCGGCGAATTGAGCGACGGCCTGAGCTTCAATGAGAAAGTCTGGGCGCTGACCGCGCGGATTCCGCCCGGAAAGGTGACCACGTACGGCGAAATCGCCCGGAAGTTGGGCACGAAGGCGTATCGCGCGGTCGGAAACGCGCTGAACAAAAACCCATATGCCCCGGATGTCCCGTGCCATCGGGTCGTCGGCATGAGCGGCGCGCTCACCGGCTTCGGCTGGGGCATCGCGAAAAAGCGCGAGATGCTCCAGCGCGAAGGTGTCCCGATCCACAACGGTCGCGTGGACCTGGCGCAGTGTTTCATTGCGCTTGAGTAGGGTGCGGTTCAGCGCACCGGTTATTGCAATCTGTGCGCACAATGAATAACCGGTGCGCTGAAGCGCACCCTACGCGTTCACGGAACCCGCGAGACTAAATCATATTGCTGATCGAGTTCCACATCTTGGCGCACTTCGTGCCGACCGTACCGATCAGCGCGAGAGCGACCAAAACGATCAGACCCATCAGGATGGCGTATTCGAGAACTTCGTTGCCCTGTTCGTCTTTGAGGCAACGGACAAGTGTGGCGCGCAGCATAATCGTGCTCCCGGTGGCGAAGTGAAATCCCACCGCCAGGCAACAGATCCCCCGCGCGAGAACGCACTCGCGGTTTGGTGAAAGGGTTGATCTATTGGGGGCGGAACTTCTGGCAGAGAAGATGTACCCCACGATTTGCGCCCGGGTCGGGAAAGCCCGGATTTTGTTCCGCTCTCGTGGTTCAGCGATCCAGAAGTTAAACCGTTTATGTCGAATGCGCCGTTCGCGCTTTATGGGTCGTTGATTACGATCGTTGCCGGAGATCCTCATGCCCCAGCGATCGCTCAAGGAATACAAAGCCAAACGAAACTTCGCGAAAACGCCGGAACCAAGCGGCCAGAAGGCGAAAACGAAGAGGCAGAAGTCGCGGATGTTTTGCGTCCAGAAGCATCTCGCGAGCCACCTGCATTACGACTTTCGCCTCGAACACAATGGAACGCTGGTGAGCTGGGCGGTGCCCAAGGGACCGTCGCTCAATCCGAAGGACAAGCGCCTGGCGATGCGCGTCGAAGATCACCCGATCGACTACGGCGATTTCGAAGGCGTCATTCCAGAAGGCTACGGGGCGGGAATCGTCGTGCTGTGGGACGACGGAACGTGGTACCCGGAGCCGGGCTTCGAAGATGTCGACGCGGCCCTTCAGAAGGGTGAGCTGAAATTCCATCTCGAAGGCGTGAAGCTCAAAGGCTCGTGGGTGCTCGTTCGCACCGGCGGGCGTTACGGGCGAACGGATGCCCAGGGCGAAAGCCGCACGTGGCTCCTCATCAAGCATCGCGACGAATGGGCGGGGGCGATCGATGTCCTGAAGGTCGCGCCCAAGAGCGTGAAGAGCTTTGGCGACTTCGAAGACATCCTCGCTCAGGATAAGCCTGATGTCTGGGAGTCGCACATGCCCGCCAAAGGTGGCGCGACGGGGAAGATGCTTCAAGAGATCATCGCTAAAGCCGCGGCGCTGAAGGCGAAGGGAACGACAAAAAAGTCAGCCAAAAAGCCGCGGAAAGCTGCGACAGCGAAACGACGCAAGGCGACTTCCAAGGCATAAGTGTCGCTGGCATTTAAATTGCAAGGCCACCCTGCAACGAAAGGAGACCGCAATGCCACGTGCATCAAGCTCGACCAAGAGCAAAAGCTCCAGCAGGAGCAAAGGCCGAAGCTCACACAAGCGCGAACTGATCGACACCGGTCGCGATAAGCGTTATGTGCGCCGCGACGACAAGGGTCGGTTCAACGAAAGCGACGACGTCGGACGTTCGCTCGCCGCGGATCGTCGTAAGCATGCGAAGACCGTGTCGAAGCCCGGCCAAGGCGACAAAGGCGATCGCAAGCGCTAGTCCCTCCGCGCGAGGCCACCTCGCGGCTACGAATCTTTTCCCCGCACAGGCCCGTCCATTTTCGGTCGGGCCTTTTTCATTTCGTGCGATCTGATAAAACGCCCGCCATGCTAACCGTCCTACTTCTTACGATTTCAAACGTGTTCATGACTTTCGCGTGGTACGGCCATCTCAAGCACAAGGATTCGGCGCTATGGAAGGTGATCATCGTGAGCTGGCTCATCGCGTTCTTTGAGTACTGCTTCCAGGTCCCGGCGAATCGATACGGCAGCAATCGGTTCACCGTTGCGCAGCTGAAGATCATTCAGGAAGTCATCACGCTGCTCGTCTTTATCGTCTTCGTGAAGTTTTATTTCGAGAGCCAGCCGATCCGCTGGAACTACATCGCCGGCTTCGCGTGTATTCTGTTGGCGGTTTTCTTTGTATTCTTCTTTGAACCGGCGACGACGCCGGCGCTTGGGCATTGATATCTGCGTGTAGCCGGCGAGCTTGCTCGCCGTGGTTTGTCGCTTGAAACGCAACGGCGAGCAAGCTCGCCGGCTACACGAGGAATGGGACAGTTATGGCAAAGATCGCAATCGTCATTGGCGTACTGCTCATCGCACTGGGCGTTTGGAGCTACATGGCGGTGCCTGTGGAACATCGAAGCCCGACGGCGCTGATTCCCGCGGCCGAAGGTGTGCTGCTCGCGATCTGCGGTGCGGTCGCAGGGATGCCGAACCTTCGCATGCACGCGATGCATGGCGCCGCTGTGGTGGGAACATTCGGCTTCTTCGCGGCGGCGAGGGCGCTCATCGCCAGGCGACCGCATGGGATGGCACTCTTCAGCATGTCCGCGATGGCGCTACTCAGCTTGATCTTCGTCGTGCTCTGTGTCCGATCCTTCATCGCCGCCCGGCGCGCTCGCCTCGCCGGCGCCGGCAAAGTCGCTTGAATCGTTCTTCATCAACTCTCGAAGCAGCACCGTCGCGTATGAGCCAGGCGGAAGGGTGAAGGCGACGGTGATGTGGGCGCCGTGCTCGTCCACACCCGCGGCGAGGTTGATCTCCTTCGGTTGAACTCGAAATGACCGCCGCGCGCCGGGCGATTGGTTGCGACCTTCCTGGCGGAAATGTCCGAGCGTGAGACCGTGCGATTTCAGCGCCGCCTCTTCGAGTTTGAGTTCCTCGCGTTCGGGCAGCGTCATCCGATGGCCGACGATCGGCCCGGTCGGGCTAATCTCAAAGCGATCCGCCCGTGATTGCTCGGCTGTCGCGTCTTCGACACGAAACACGGCGCCGTTCTCGTGCTTCATCGCGAGATCGCCGAGCCACATTCGATCGATCGATTCGATACGTCTCGCGAGAACGTCGTTGAAAATCTCCGACTGGAGCGCCGAGACCCACAATCGACGCAAGCGCTGATCGATCATGCGAATGGCTGCTCCGGCTTTGCCGGTCTTGATCATCCGGGCGAGCACGCGCCGTTCCATCCCACCGTGTCGCGGCCATTGACGCATCGCGTCTTCGAATCGCCCTTCGCTGAACGAGCGTCGCGCTTTGAGCATCGGCGGATCGTCGATCGACGGATCCGGCGAGCCGAGCAAGAGCGCCAGCAATTCCTCCGGTCGACCACGGATGAGCGCACCGCCGAGCTTGTGGTTGTCGCCCCGTCGGCCGAATCGCTGCTGCCCAAAATAGTTCGGCATTCCGCGGCGCTGCAGCTCGTCCATCACCGGCTCCAGCTTGATCACATCCGGCGGATTCACGCCACGGATCTTGATCGCGAAGCGATTCCCTGCGAGATGACCGAGACGAAACTTATTCCCGTGTCGTGCCGCCCACTGCACCGTTACATCCGGCACGCGAAGCGACATCACCGCTTCTTCCGTCGTGCCGAGGATCGAAAGCACCTGCCGCGTTATCGCCTTCGCGTCTTTCAATCCCGCGTAGCCGATGTCGCGCGCGGAAATCCTTAAACTCGCGGCGATGCGATTGATCGCTTCGAACGTCGGAATGCCGATCTTCTGAATCTCACAGTAGACGTGTTCGCCTTCGCCGGATGGTTCGTAGAGCGGAATCTCCTGGACGAAGAAATCCTCCGGCCGATTCTTAATCGACCCGCCGATGCCCGGAAAATTGGTCGTGAGGTAGGGAAGCATTTCGTAGCACGGGCTACCAGCCCGTGCAGCTTGAGAGAAGAAGGGCACGGGCTGGTAGCCCGTGCTACGAACAATCAGACAGCACAGAGACCGTACTTCACCAGCGCCGCATGAACGCCGTGATCGTCGTTGGACGGCGCGATCCAATCCGCGATCTTCTTAACCATGTCGTGCGCATTGTCCATCGCGACAGCGACGCCCGCGTATTGCAACATGCCGAGGTCGTTCGGCGCGTCACCGACGGCCATCACTTCCTCCGCCTTCACTCCGTAATGCGTCGCGACCTTCTGCAGCGCGACGGCTTTACTCACGCGCTTATCCATAATCTGCAGCAGATCGCGATCGGTGTGCAGGATCGAAACTTTGTCGTTGAATTGTTCGAGCAGCAATGCCTCGATCCGCGTGAGGATCGGCGGATCGCCGAGCATCATCAGCTTCGTAATCGGCTGCGCGCAGAACTCTTCGACCGGACAAATTCCATCCGGCTTGAAGAGCTTGCCCGTCTCTGTCGTATGACTCATGTCGTCGCGATCGGTGAACCATTTGTCCATGATCTCCGCGTGAATCAGAACTTCGTCAAACATGTCCCGCGCGATCTCGACCATCTCGAGCACGAGTGACGCTTTCATCGGCCGATGAAAAATCGGCTGTTGGTTCGCCTCATCCCAAATCAGCGCGCCGTTGTAGTTGATCTGCCACGTGTCCAGCCCCAGCTGGCGATAAATGTGTCGCACGGACCTGGGCGGGCGCGCTGAGGCGATTACCACGCGAGCGCCGGTTAAGCATTGCAGCGCTCGAACCGTCTGCTCGCTGATTTTTTTGCTACTGTCGAGCAAAGTCCCGTCGAGATCGATCGCGACGAGCTTGATGGTCGGTGGATCGCTCGGCGCCGGCGGGACGGCTTTCTTCGCTGTGGTTTTACGTCGGTTATCTTCCATGATGTATGAAACTTCGCGTTGGGTTGTTATCGTAAATGGCGAATGGAAACGCAATCGATCGCGGAGATCAGCTCACCGCGCAGCTCGGTCCGGAAATTTCGTCTGCCGCGAATGCAGGAGCTGGGGCTTGTTGTTGTTATTGTCGTCCTGGGGGCGATCCTTTCGACTTATGGCTGGTACGACGCGCGCCCGGGGCATCCCAATACATTCCTCAACAAGGACAACCTGATCGATGGCATCGCGACGCCCATGTCGTACTACGCGATTATGGCCGTCGGGCAGACGTTCGTCATCATCACCGCGGGCATCGATATCTCCGTCGGCGCGATCATGGCAGTCTCCGCACTCGGATCGGCAGCGCTGCTCATTCGGATTTCTCCGCACTACTCAACCTCAACGATCATTGTGCTTTCGGTGGCAATGCCGCTTGCGATCGGACTGCTCTGCGGATTGCTCAATGGATTATTGATCGTAGCGCTCGATCTCCATCCATTCATCGTGACGCTCGGCACGATGAGCATCTTCCGCGGGCTGGCAAATGTTATTCCGTGGGACACGCTCACGAACACGCTCGATCCAAAAACGCTGGTATTGCCAAAAGCCACCGCTCCCTTGATGAAATATCAAATTGGCGGAGTAAATGTCATCCCCGGAATCACGATGCTCATCTGCGTGATCCTCGGCGGGATTTACCTGCGATTGATGGTCGCCGGCCGACAGGTCTATGCGATCGGCGGAAACGAGCAGGCCTCGCGCTACAGCGGGCTGCGCGTGAAATGGATTAAGCTGTGGGTTTACGCGCTGTCGGGCTTATCCGCTGGTGTTGCCGGGATGGTTTCGCTGGGACGATTCGGCACTGCGTCGACCAGCACGGGAAACACTTACGAATTAACGGTGATCGCCGCGGCAGTTGTCGGCGGCGCGAGTCTCTCTGGCGGTCGTGGGACTGCCCTCGGCGCGCTCTTAGGAACTCTCGTCATCGCCATGATTGAAAACGGAATCTATACACTAAACTTGAAGCAGGAATACCGATTGATCATCATCGGATGCGCCATCGTCGTGGCGGTCTCGCTCGATCAGATCAGCGCGCTCATTAACGAGCGACGGCTGGCACGATTGGGCGGACGGGCATCGTAAACAAAGGCGAATCAAACTCTGGGAGGAGTTCATGAAGCGAGCGATTGGGATCATTGCACTTTCTCTTGCGGCTTTAGTCATCGGATGCAGCAAGTCCGGTTCCGGCACGGCCTCGAGCACCACCGGACCGAGCGCCGGCGGAAAACGCAAAATCGTCATCGGCATCGTCGCCAAGAGTCAGTCGAACGCCGTTTTCCAGGCCGCCCACAAAGGCGCCAAGGACGCCGCCGCGGAGCTTGGCCCGAAGTACAATGCCGATGTCGAGATCGACATCCGCACACCCACCGACGAAGACGCGACGAAACAGGCGGAAGCGATCGAAGCGCTGACGCGCCGAGGCGTGGACGGTATCGCCGTCAGCTGCTCCGAAGCCGCGACTGTCACGCCCGCGATCAATAGCGCGATCGAGAAGGGCGTCAGCGTGATGTGCTTCGACTCCGACGCGCCGGACAGCAAGCGCTTCTGCTACTACGGCACAGACGATGATTCGTGTGGCCGGCGTGTGCTCGACGAGCTCGCCAAGGCGATGAACAACACCGGCACGATCGCGATCCTCGCTGGCAATCAGAGCGCGCCGAATCTTCAGAAGCGCGTCGCAGGCGTTCGCGATGAATTGAAGAAGCATCCGGACATGCATGAGGTGAACGGCGAAGGCAAAGGCGCGTTCTTCCACCAGGAAACGCCGGAGAAAGCCGCCGAGGCGCTGCAGAACGCGCAGAATGCGAACCCCGGCATTCAAGGCTGGGCGCTCGTCGGCGGATGGCCGCTCTTCACCACCGACGCGCTTAAGTGGGCGCCGGGAACCGTGAAGTGCGTCTCGGTCGATGCGCTCCCGGCGATGCTCAATTACCTGAAGGACGGCCACGTCCAAGTCCTTCTCGCGCAGGACTGCTACGGTTGGGGCCACAAGTCCGTCGAGCTGCTACTCGACAAAATCGTGAACAACAAAACCCCAGAAAACGTTCGCGTGATCGACCCACTTCAGCGCGTTACCAAAGAGAACGCGGACGAGTTCGGGAAGAATTGGGAGAAGTGGCTGGGAAAGTAAAGCGATAGAAGCCAGAAGCCAGGAGCCAGAAGCCAGTAAAACGCGGCTTCTTCTCCTGGCTTCTGGCTACTGGCTCCTGGCTTCTCACTCTGATGATCGCCTTCGATTCCATCACCAAGACCTTCGCCGGCGTGACGGCGCTGAACAATGTCTCGCTCTCGATCGAGCGGGGCGAATGTCACGGTCTGATGGGGGAGAACGGGGCGGGGAAATCGACGTTGGGGAAAATCCTCGCGGGGATTTACTCGCCGGATAGCGGGACCGTCAACATCGACGGCAAGTCGCAATCGATCTCATCCCCGCGCGATGCCATGCGCGCGGGGATCGGCATGGTCCACCAGGAGCTCGCCTTCTGCCCCGATCTCACCGTCGCGGAAAACCTCTGCATGGGGATCTATCCGCGAAAATTCGGATTGTTCCTCGATCGCAAGGCGATGATCGCCAAGGCCGAGAAACTGCTCGCGCAGATCGACGTGTCGCTCGATGTGTGCCAATGCATGCGCGCCCTTTCGACCGCGCAAGAGCAACTCGTTCAAATTGCCGCCGCGGTGGGGACCAATGCGCGCATCCTCATCTTCGACGAGCCGACCAGCTCCCTGTCGGAACCCGAATCGCAGGCGCTGTTTGGTTTGATCGAGCGCCTCCGCGCGCGAGGCGTCACGATGATCTACGTCTCGCATCGCATGCCGGAAGTCTTCCGGCTGTGCGATCGCATCAGCGTGCTGCGCGACGGGAAATACGTCGGCACGATGACGCGCGCCGAGGCGACGCAGGACGCGATCGTCCGCATGATGATCGGCCGATCGGTCACCGATTATTTCCCGCAGCACCTCGATAGCTCCGCCGGCGATGTGATGCTGCGGGTTCGCAATCTCACCTCGCCGGGAAAATTCAACGACGTCTCGTTCGACATCCGCCGCGGAGAGATCGTCGGCTTCGCCGGGCTCGTCGGCGCGGGTCGAAGCGAAATCGCCACCGCAATTTTCGGCCTCGATCCGAGCGCCAGTGGCTCGATCGAGCTCAACGGCAAGCCGCTCCGGCTCGGCTCGGTTCGGCAGGCGATGTCGCGCGGTATCGGACTTGTTCCGGAGGATCGCAAGCGACAAGGCCTCGTGCTGGGCATGTCCGGCCGCGGAAACTTTTCCCTCGCGTCGCTCGATCGCCTCTCGCGCATGGGCCTGCTGGACTTCGCGGAAGAGCGGCGTCAGGCGGCGGATTATTTCGATCGACTGCGCGTGAAGACGCCGTCGCTCGAAGCACCCGTTGCGGGATTGAGTGGCGGAAACCAGCAGAAGATCGCGCTGGCGAAGTGGCTCGGCCGCGGTGCGAAGTTGCTCATCGTCGATGAGCCCACGCGTGGCGTGGACATCGGCGCAAAGGCCGCCATTCACCAGATCATCGACAACCTTGCTCGGCAGGGCGTTGCGATCATGTTGATCTCGTCGGAGTTGCCGGAAGTGCTCAATCTCTCCACGCGGATCCTCGTCATGCGTGAAGGGCGCCTCGTCGGCGAAGTGCCCCGCGCGCAGGCGACGCAGGAGCGCGTTGTGCGATTGATGGCGAATGTTGCCGAAGCTACTTCGTAAACAGCAGTGGCACTGAAGTGCCGCTGCCGGAAAGCGCAAAAAGAACGATCCGCCGACCACGCTCGCCACTCTGCTTTGTCCATTTCAAAGTGGACGAACGAGGGCTCGGCCGACGGATCGCAAAACGTATCCCATAGTCGACCGCAGGGCGCAAACTCTTCCACGATTTTCGAGAATTTTGGATTAATTCGACGAGAGGTCACTCGAAAAGATCAGAAATGTCGGCCAGTGCGAACGTTGTGCTGGTTTGCCCGTCGTCGTGCTCATAGCCGGTCGATTGAAAAAGCCGCTCGCCGATGATCCCCGCCACGCCCGCGCGCCGGGCCTCCGGCAGCGAAGTGAGTTGGCCCCAATGATCCTGCTGTGTGTCGTAGGCATAAACGTCCGCCTTGCCGACGTCATGTGGACTTTCTCCGCCCACGGTGATGATGTAGCGATCATTGTAGACCACCGTGGCCGCATTGAAATGCGAGAACGGCCGCGGCATCGGTTGACGCACGTGCCACTTGTTCGTGGCCGGGTCGTACTCGTCCATTTCGTTCTGGTTGACCGATTCCTTCTCGAGCAAGTGCTGTCCGCCGATCGCATAAATCTTCCCACCGACCGCGACCGCGCCGAGATGATTCCGCGGGTTTGGCATTTCGCCGATGCGGGTCCACCCGCGCGACGAGTGATCGACGTCGATGCGATATACGTCTTCCTCGTCGGCGGTGCGACTCTTGTTCCCTCCGCCGAAGAAATAGAGATTGCGGCCAACCATCGCCGCGCCACCCGCGCCGCGCGCCGAAGGCAGCGACGGACCCGAATACCACTTGTTGCGCGAGATGCTGTAGAGATAAACCGCCGACGTCGCCGGCGGGCCACCGCCCGGTGGTCGCGGGGGAAAATCGCCGACATATCCGCCGACGAACCACACCATGTCGCCGTCCACGACGGTCCCCGCGTGCGTCAGCTTCACGGGGAGATCTGCCATGCGCGTCCACTTCTGCGCGGTCGGGTCGTACGCGTCGACGCGCGTCGTCGCTTTGAAATCCGGCGTGCTGATGTATCCGCCCAGCACGTACAACTTCCCATTTGCGACAAAGCTCTGTGACTCTTCGCGATCGATCGGATCGGCCGGGGCGCTCTGCCACGTCATCGGCCTGGTCGAGAGCGCCTCACCTTTGATCAAGCGAATGCCCGCGACACACGCCTTGCTCTTCTCACCGGCAAACCCCAGGCTCAAGTGGCCGTCGGCGACCGTCACGGTGAAGGTGCGAATGTAGGGTGTCACGGGGCCGGCCGACGTCACCAGATCCATCCGCGTGATGACCCGGTGATCCTCCGCTGTCACTGTGATCTTTCGATCGCCTGATTCGGTGAAATCCTTCTCCGCGAAGCGTAGCTCCAGCTCATAGGTCCCATTCTTCACGGGCGCGGAAAAGCTGAAGCTCTTGCCAACGCGCTGCTGATCGTAGAGCGGCGTGTCGGATGTCCCGATGATCCCCGCCGGCGTGGTGCTTCGCATTCCGCCCGAGAAGCCACGATCCGCTTGCCAATGAACGCCGATTGAATCGGTGAACGATGCGCCACCGGCGTTGACCGCAAGCACCGTGGCGGAAAGAAATTGTCGCCGTTCGAGCAATTCAGCGAGCATGACAGACGCGGAGCCTCGTTCTCGGTTACCCTTTGATGGGAGAGGGATTGCGATTACCCACTGCAAGCAAAACCCTTATAAGGCCGCGCCAGTATCGCCGTCGAGATGAAATTATGATGAATTTGCGGTTTGCTACCGGTCTCGGCCCAAACATTCCTCGTATATCGCCCAAGCTAATTCGCACCGGGGTTTGCATTGATGAAAGTCTGATAGGCGCCCTCGGGGTTCGGATAGACGGTGGGTCCGCTGTAGTTCCATTGTTGTTGTTCGGCGAGCGTCGTTTGACCGTTGTTACTGCTGTAGCTGGCGGAGGTGGCGTAGGCGCAGGGGAAATGATCGCCATAAAGCGTTTCGACATGCCCGTCGGCGAAGGCAACGTTGGCGGCGGTGTTTGGGCCCTTGGGCCCGCGGTGGCGATAGCCGATCGTGTTGTTCGTCATACCGAGCAGATCGACGGACTGCCGGCCCATGAACACGCCGTCAGCGGCGGTGATCGTGAGGGATGAATGATGGATCTGTGAGCTCTTCTTCGCGCGGATGGAAAGCTCGCTGCTCGGGCCGTAGCCGACGACAGTGGAATAGTAGAGATCGCGCTGTGCGATCTGCGGCGGCGTGAGCGTCTGGCCAGTGGGGTGATAGGCGTTGATCCAGTAGCTCACGCGGATGATTTTGTTGAATCCGCGATCCGGGATGGTGACCGCTTGTTTCGGGTTCGTATCCCCGCCGACCGTCGTGAAGATCATTGGCCAGTCAACCCACCCGCGCGGGTTGGCGCGGTTGGCGTTCACCTGCGCGCCGGTGGCGCCGGTTTCGAGTCCGGGTACGTCAAACGTGTCGGGACAGTAAAACGCGGTGGATTCGGTCTGCGGCGCGCTGCGCATGTAACCATCGCGATCGAGGATGCAGGCCCAGCCATCGAGCGGTTGTTGCGGGCCGCCGGTGAAATTCGTCGCCGCGCCCGGCGCGAAGGGCAGGTTGTACGCGGGGACGACGAAGCCTTTGTTGTCGGTCGTGTAGTTGATAAACGCCTGCGCGATCGTGCGCAGGTTGGACATACATTTGGTGGCGCGGCTGGCTTGTTGCGCTCGGCTGATCACGGGAAGGAGAATTCCCATCAGCAAAGCAATAATTCCAATCACAACCAAAAGCTCGACGAGCGTGAATGCGCCGAGGCGCGCGTTTGAATCACGACGAAATCGTGATGAAAACATCTGAATGACTCCTGCAACCAGCAGCGAGCGGCGCATGCGGGTGCTGAAGATCGATTGAAAAACAGAATCGCGCCAATGCGGCGCAACGGGCTGTTCAGACCATCGCCGGTGGTCCGCGGCTGAGGTAGGGGAGATGAGGAGTTGTCGAAGTTGCGACGACGGGTGGCGGGAAGGGGAGAAGTTGGACCAGGCCGAGTTTCGGCGGAGTCCAGCAGATAACCGGCGGGGTGCTTAGCCTCGCGGCGAAGTTGCAGATCGCGCAGTTCTCGCGGTCTTTCTGCGTCGGGGTGCGCTGCGAGGATTTCTGCGATTCGTGCGCGGCGCAGCACGATCGGACGGATTTCCCGTCGAGTGTGATCGCGCCTCGCGTGTGAATGGGGACGAGGACGTTGAGGAACATCGCCTCGTAAAGAAGCAGGGCGAGCACCGTTGATCGGCGCAAGCGAGCGGCGAATTGTGTGCGAGCGTGCTTCACGAGCGATGCGGTGATTCCCGTCCTTCCTCTCTCAACGTAGCGGGTACCGCACGCGCGTCAATGCGCATTTCGCCGCAAGCTATAGATCGGTCTTCGTGAAATGAAAGCGAACCCGGGCTTTTTCGGCTTCAGCGAGCAGGGTTTCGCTCGCCTTCAGGTCTCGCAGAATCGGATTCGGCTGCTTGAAATCGTTCAGATTTGCAGCGACGTATTCTTGAAGCGCGCGGACCGTCTTGACTCCATCCGAAGCGGGGAACCATTGTTCGGGCGGCAAGCGCATTTTCGATGGATCGAAACCGTCAGCGCGAAGCTGCTCGATCAGCGCCGCCTGGCTTTCGGAAAGCATCGAGGTGATGGCCGGGACATTTTTTCGCCGAACCACGGTGTCTAACTTATCCGATTCGCGCGCCAGCGCTTTGCCGGCTTTCGCTTTTGTATAAGCCGCCATCGCATCCGGCAGTTCTTTTTCCAATGTCACGATGATCGCCAGCGCCATGTGCCGTTCCTCTTTGTGAAGGGCACATTTGCTAACCCGGATGCGCAATTATTACAACACAATGATTAACTTTGCCGTCTGTATTGCCGATATCGATCGTGACGGACGATGATCGGCACAGTGCTTCAACATCTCGTCAGCAGCCGCGGGAAGCGACGCCCGGCCTTTGCCCGTCGCGCTCTCGGTTGCTCGATGCACGAGCGACGCGTCACCGATATTGCACTTCGGTTTTTCGATCTTCTTCAACCAATTCATCGACTGAGCGGACGCCACCGCGACCTACTCCGCGTGGCGGCGCTGGTGCACGATTGCGGCAGACGCTTCGGCGCGCGCGATCATCACATCAGCGGCGCGCAACTCGTGATCCAGGACAAACTGCTTCCGCTGAGCGCGCGCGAGCGGCGCTCGGTCGCATATCTCGTGCGTTATCACTGCGGGAAAGTCCCATCGCTTGCCAGGAGCGAATACCTGCGCGACAAGGATCGTCCGCGGAAGGTGCGATTGCTTCTGGCGATGCTCCGCGCGGCGGATGGATTGGACAGCCGGCGCGTCTCCGCGACCGCGATTATCGTCAAGCGGAAGGACCGCCGCCTGCGCGTTCAGTGCTGGGTCGATTCGACGCAGATGGAGAAAGCGCAGAAGGCGTTTCTGAGGCGCCGAAAATACAAGCTGCTGGAGCGGTCGCTCGATCTCGATGTCTCAATCCGCCTTGGTGAATTGCTCACGCCGCAATAAGCCGTCGCTCACCCCTCCTGAAATTGTTCATTTCTCTTCGTCGCGAATCACACTTGCGAGCGTGCCGTTCGTCGGTGCATGATCCGGCAATGGCGACCTCGAGCGAACCGAGCAATCTGCTGGATGACCCGGTCCTGCCACGCGACCACGCGCTTGGACCGGCGGATGCACCGATCACCATCGTCGAGTACGGCGATTACGAGTGCCCGAACTGTTTGAACTTCGTGCCCGTCATCAAGGAAGTGCGAAAGGAACTCGGCGATCGTCTGCGCTTCGTCTTCCGTCACTTCCCGCAAAGCTCGATCCACCCGCACGCCAGCGCCGCCGCTGAAGCTGCCGAAGCCGCCGCGGATCAAGGGAAGTTCTGGGAGATGCACCAGGCGCTATTCGATCATCAGAAAGAGCTGGCCGATATCGACCTGAGCCATCTCGCCCTCACGCTGGGCCTCGAGATTTACAAATTCGAAAGCAGCCGCTCGCAAGACAAACATCGTCGGCGGATTAAAGAGGATTTCGAAAGTGGTGTGCGCAACGGTGTGAAGAGAACCCCCACGCTCTTCATCAACGGCCGCAGGTTCGACGGAAAAATCGAAGCCGGCGCAATTGTCGCAGCGGCGCTGGCGGGGTCGAACCTCAATCGATAGATTTTGCAGCCGTGATCAAATTCGTAATCAGCGTTTGCGTCATTGGAATTTGTCTTCTCCCCGCGGCGTGTGCGACGAAATCATCGTTGCACGATCCGCTCGTAAACGGCAAGTCGATTGATATCGAGGGCAAGCCGACGCAGAGCGTCGGCAGCCTGCCGATCAACCTCGCGGTCAGCCCGGACGGCCGCTTCGCGATCACCACCGACGCGGGTTTTCACGAAGCGCTCTGGAGCATTCGCACGAGCGATGGCAAAGGCGTTTCGCACGTCGATTTCCTCAACGAGCGCGAGAAGCCAAGCGCTTCGCCCGCGGCGACGAAAGCCGCGGGCGAAGGCGATTTCAGTGAGACCGCGCCGGGCTCGTCGCAGACGAATGGCCTCTATTACGGCCTGGCAATCTCGCGCGACAACATCGTCTACGCCGCGCAAGGCAATCACGACGCCATCGCTGTGCTCACGCTCTGGCAGGACGGGCATCTCTCATGGACGAACGAAATCAAGACGCGTCCGCGCGACTTTCCCGCGGGTTTGGCGCTGGATGCGCGCGGGTTCCTCTATGTCACAAACAACTCCGCCGGCGGAGGCAATCCGTTCCAGCGGCCGGGCAGCGTGAGCATCTACGACACGCGAACGAAGAAAGAGGTCGGCCGATATTCCTTCACCGCGAGCCATGGCGGAACATCGAACTTCCCGCTGGGCATCGCGGTTTTGCAGGATGGCTCACGCGCATTCATTGCCTCGGAACGAGACGACGCGGTCTACGTGCTCGACACACACGATCCCATGCATCCGAAACTATTCGCGAGGATCCCAACCGGCGCCCAGCCCGTCGCGGTGCTGCTCTCGCGCGACGAGCGACAATTGTTCGTCGCCAATTCGCTGAGCGACACGATCTCGATCGTCGATGTGTCATCAAACCAGGTGACCGGCACGGTTCTTCTTCGTCCTCGCGCGGCTCGCGATCTTCCCGGCGCGACGCCGATCGCGCTCGCCCTTTCGCCCGACGGTAAATCGCTCTACGCCGCGCTCGGAGACATGAATGCCGTCGCGGTTGTCGATCTGGAGCATCAGACGCTGCTCGGTTATGTCCCGACCGGTTGGTATCCCACCGCTCTCGCCGTCACGCACGACGGCAGGCAGCTGCTTGTCGCCAACGGAAAAGGCGGCGCCGCTCGCAATCCGAACGATGGACCGGATCCGTACGAGCGCTCGCGTCAGAATGCGTTCGTGCTCAATGTCCTCGAAGGAAACGTGATCGCGGTCGATCTCCCGCGAGGGGGATCGCAGCTGGCGAAAGCGACCCATCAAGTGCTCAAGGAGAATCGGCTCGATCGTCTCGCCGCCAAGCCTGAGAATCCGCTCCGCGATCTCGGGCTTTCGTCCGGCAAGATTAAGCACGTCATTTACATCGTGAAAGAGAATCGCACGTACGATCAGATCCTCGGTGATCTTCCACAGGGAAACGGCGCGCCGTCGCTCGCGCAGTTCGGCCGCGAGGTCACTCCGAACCAGCACGCGCTGGCAGAGCGATTCGTGCTGCTCGACAACTTTTACGTCTGCGGCGACGTGAGCGGCGACGGCTGGACCTGGAGCACGCAGGGTATGGCAAACGCGTACACCGCGCGTAACGTTCCGTACCACTATTCCAAACGCGGGCGGAAGTTCGATTACGAAGGGCAGAACAACGGCCTCAGCGCCGGCGGCGCGCCCGAGAACGGCCCCGATGGTCGCCCGCTGGCAACCGCGCCGGAATTGAAGAACGGCACCCCGCCGATGCCCGATGTCGCGGGAACCGGGCGATACATCTGGACCGACGCGCGCAAGGCTGGCTTGTCGATTCGCAATTACGGTTTCTTCTGCTACATCGACAACGCTGAAGCCGGCATCACCGGCGGGCCGGATAATTATCCCACCGAACGCGGTCTCCAACCCGCGGGTCATGATCTCGACGGCATCACCGATTTCGACTACCGCCGCTTCGATCTCGATTATCCTGACAGCCCGCTCACCGCAGAGCTCGCCGCTCAGACCGGTCATCGCGAGTATCGCTACCCGCGCACGAGTTTCGGCAAGAGCCAGATGCCCAGCCGTTTCTCGGAATGGAACCGCGAGTTTCAAATGATGCTGAAGAAGTCGCCGGATGGATCCGCGGTCCCGGCGCTCATGCTCATTCGCCTGCCGAGCGACCACACCGTCGGCGCGAAATCCGGCCAGCACTCCCCGCGGGCGATGCTCGCGGACAACGACTACGCGCTGGGGGAAATCGTTCAGGCCGTCAGCAGCAGTCCGATCTGGAAGAATACCGCGATTTTCGTGCTGGAAGACGATGCGCAGAGTGGCGTCGATCACGTCGATGCCCACCGCTCCGGCGCGTATGTCATCAGCCCGTGGATCAAGCGCTCAAGCATCGATCACCGCTTCGCCAACACCGACAGCATGCTCAAGACGATGGAGCTGCTGCTTGGCCTCGAGCCACTCTCGCAATACGACGCCGTCGCGGATCCGATCATGGATTGGGACCATGCGCCGAAGAATGCCGAGCCGTTCGAGGCGATCGTTCCGCCGCAGAAGATCGTCTGCGAGCTGAACCCGAAGGCCAGCGACCTTCGCGCCGGCGATCCGCGGCGAAAACTTGCGATTGAATCGGATCGGATGGACTTTACTCACGCCGACGCGGCGCCCGCCGAGCGCCTCGACGAGATCACGTGGCAGACGGTTCACGGCCCGCAGTCGCCCATGCCCCAAATCCGCCGTGGTGCGCTGACCAAGTTGGAACATGAGGACGATGACGATTAAAGTCTCGTCGCGATGAAGATTCGATCGATCAAGCTGTACGACCAGCACTTCGGCTCGCAATGGGAGGACGAGGTCGAGGATCGTTGGGAATACGACGACGTTCGCAACGATCCCGCCTGGCGCGAGAAGTGGATCAGCTTCGATTGCTCGCTCTACGAGTCGTCGCAGGAGCGCATTTACCTCGGCATCACCTCGTTCAATTCGGATATTTTCAAAGCCTACGACCGCAAGTCCGATCGCTTCATCGACCTCGGCTACAGCAAGATCGCCAATCCGTTCGATGCGAAATTCCATCGCAGCCTGGAGCGTGGGAAAGACGGCTGCATTTACGGCGCGATCGCGCTGCTTCATTGCGTCGACAAGTTTCAACAAGCGCCCGGCGGGGCGATTGTGCGATTCGATCCAAAGAGCGGCGAGATTTCAAAAATCACAATTCCAGTTCCGCACGTGTACATCCAGTCGATCGCGCTCGATCCGCAGCGCGAGATGATTTACTGCCAATGCTTCGCTCCGGAAAAGCTCGCATCGCTGAATCTGAGAACGGGCGAGGTGCGCGACCACGGCCTGCTCGGCACAGGCATCGGTGGAATGTGTCAGCCGGAAAACCTTGTGCTCGATGACAACGGCTGCGTGTGGAGCAGCTGGCAATTGACGCGCGCCTGGCAGAACAGCCCAGGCGTTGATTGTCAGCATCTCTGCAAGCTCGACCCGCGCAAAGGCGCAATCGAGTTTCTGAAGCATGGTCTGGCGCGGCCGGATGGAAAGTACGGGACCGTGAAGGCCGAGGGCTTGTTCAATTTTCACGACGGCTATCTTTACGCGAGCGGGGCAAATGGCTCGCTCTATCGCGTCGAAACGGATACGGGAAAAAGTGAGTACCTCGGCACGGCCATCAGCGATCGCCCGAGCCGACTCGCCGCGATGGCAACCGGGCCGGATGGGTTGGCGTATGGCGTCACGGGGCGCAACGGAAATTGCGAGATCATCCGCTTCGACTTCCATCGCGGAAAATACGAGCTCATCGGCAAAGTCGCCGATCAGAACGGCGAGCCGTGTTTTCAGATCCATCATGTCTCCTTCGCCGCCGACGGAACGCTCTACGCCTGCGAGAACGACGTACCCTATCGCAGCAGTTATCTCTGGGAAATTTCGGACCTCTTCCGATGAGCCGCCTGATCTTCACCGACCGCGGGCGAGTGCTGCTGCATGCGAACGAAGAGATCGCGCGCTGGCGCTGGGCGCGCAAACTGCTTCGCGTCTCGTCGAAAGCGAAGCATGCTGACTTGTGGTTGTTCGTGCGCCCGTATCCCAATTGCGAACATCCGCTGAAGGTCGAGATCAACGGAAAGATCGCCGGAACGATTCGCGCTGATGCAAAGGCGGAATCGTCGTGGCAATGGCGGCGCATGCCGATCGCAGTCAGGTCTGGCGTCAACGAGATCATTGTCCGTTGTGACAGCCCCGCGATGAACACATGGATGCTCGGCATTGAGAACGGTCATGCCAATCCGAAAAGCTTCCTGAGTTTCGATCGCGGGCGAAGTTGGCAGAACGAGTCGATGGGCGCATCGGGCGTTCTTCGTGGTGAATATCTCATTCGCATCCGGGTGCATGACGAACGAGATGCGCGTCCGCCGAAGATCATTTACGAAAACCCAAAGCGTCCGCGTGTGCGCGAGTTGAGGGATCTGGTCCCGGCGTCGATCCGCAAAATCACGGATCCGTGGCGGCAGATCCTGGCGCTTCGAACTTGGGTGACGCGCGCGTGGACGTATGAAGCGTTCGGTCGATCGTATTCGCCGCACGATCCATGGACGGTGCTCGCGTGGCAGCAAGGGAACTGGGGCCACGGTTACGAAAACCCGATTGCGATGTGCGTGCATTATGGTTTTGTCCTTTCCTCTCTCGCGGCGGCGCTCGGCCACGATTCGCGGGGCGTCGCGATCACTCAGGATGTGAACAGTCCGCATGGCCACTTCATGACCGAGATCTGGGACAGGCGGATGAAAAAGTGGATCGCGCACGACGCCAGCTACGATCTGCATTACGAATCGGAAACACCGATGTCGGCGATCGAGCTGGCGGATCACTCGCGACGGAGCGATCTTCGCGAACTCATGCGCCGCGGGCCCGGGTTTACGTCAAACGATCCGCGGCTGCTTCAAATCCTCAATCAGCAGCTCAGAACCGGCAAAAGTTTTCGCCATGTCGGCGTTTGGCGGTTCAATGATGTGATCTCGAATCCGCCGAGCGCTCCGCCGAGCCACGGATCGGTGAATTACTGCGAGACGGATTTTGTGTGGTACATCCCGGCCGGCGAAGAGAGGCTGGAGATGTTTCCGTATCGAACCAGCAATCGTGATCACTTCTCACGAGCGGCGACGAGGTGACGATGGATCTGCACGATGATTTCCTGCTCTCGCCCGAGTTGTGGGCCGACGGAAGATTCCCGTCGCGCGAGCAGTACCAGCAGATCCTTCGTCGCGGGCGATTGTTCTATTCGCTCGACATCGATGATCCAAAGCCGGTCGGTCCCGCCATTGTGAAGCGGCCGTGCAATCTGGTCTATCACACCGCCTTGCCCGAGCATCGCGTTCGGCCCGAGCACGGCGGATGGCGAGGCTTCGCGCGGAATGAGTTATTAAACGAAGGCGTCGAACGCGAGCGAAAATACATCGCGTCGATGCATGCCGTTGGCGTTGGGGTGATCGTCTACCAGAATGACAACAACTTCGATTCCACGCAGTTCACGCGCGAAGAGATTTCCGAAATGGCCGCGGAATTGCAGCCGTTCACGTGGGCCTTCGACAACCCCGGCCGGCAGTTCGCGTGCACGAACAAACCCGGATGGCGCGCGCTGCTCGTCGATCGCTTGAAGATTCGCGTCGGCGACTACGGCGCTGACGGCGTCTTCTGGGATAACTGCACGCCCTTCATTCACTGCCGCTGCCGACACTGCCAGGACAATTACTCTCGCGCGACGGGCCGCAACCTCATCAGCGACATGGGGAATCCGCCGACCATCGTCGCGGACATGCGCGTATTCGAGTATGTGGGGCCAACGCAGCGGCCGCGCGATCTCGTGCCAATCGCTGACCCGAAGACGATGCGCTATCTCGAATGGCGAATCGAGCGCGCAATCGACTTTTATCGCACCGTGCGTCTCGAAGTCGAATCCGCGATTGGACGCAGCATCATTTACACATCCAACGGCCACATCGGAATCGCCGAGCAAACCGCGATCATGGCGAGCGGCGTGTTCGACATGATTTTCAGCGAAGACGGGTTCTCGGCACCGCCCGTGTCGAATGCATTTAGCTTGCGCCTCGGCAGTGCGTTGACGAGCGGTGAACGTTGTCCGTTTATCATTACGCGCGTGATGGAGTCGGCGCCGACGGTCGACATGGTGAAGACGCTGACGGCCGAGGGGCGCTCGCTCGGTGGGCAAGCGGATTTCTGGGATCTCAACTATCGCGAGAATCCGGCGCTCGCGGACGCGGCTCGGTCGATGCGCGAATTCCATCACGAGTTTGCATCGAGCCTTTACGCCATTGAGCACGACTTCAACGACATCGCGATTCTGTATTCCTGGCGATCCGATCTCTGGACCAGCGCCGCCGATTCTCCCGCGAAGATGACCGGGGGGCTGCTCGAGGATCTGAACCAGCCTTTCGATGTTGTGATCGCGGATCGCCCACCCGACTTGGAAGAACTATCGCGCTATCGGCTGCTGCTCGTCCCGCATGTCGAAGTGCTGTCGGATGATTGGTTCGCGGCCGTGCACACGTTTTTAGATCATGGCGGCAAAGTCGTCAGCACGGGCAATAGCGCGCAGCTCAATGAACTACTCCAACCACGGCGAACAACGTGGCACGGCAGCGCGCATCAGCACTTTTCCGAGCGCGTTGAAAAGCAATATGCGCGTTCGCGGAAGATGATCGGCATGCACACGGGCTTTCGGCAGCCGATCGGAGCATGGGCGGAGGCGGTCGATCGCGCGCTGCCAACGCCATCCGTACGAATTGATCCGCCGCTCGCGCTGGTCACGTTGAATCACACGCGATTGCCTGACGGCGAGGCGGTGCATCTCGTGAATCGTTACTGCAACGTATTTCCTCAAATCGCGACCACGCCGCGAATTGGATTGGTGCTCCGGCTGCGACCCGCGCGACAACCGCGGCGCGTGACATGGAGTTCTCCTGAATCTGGCGAATGCGATCTCCAGACGCAGTTTGTGGATGAGCGGGAAATCCGACTCGCGTTGCCGACTTTGACTGTGACGGGGATCGTTCGCGTGTACTATGAATCGTGAGGAACACCGCGGATGGCGTGGACGCTCGATTGGAATTATCAGTTCGACCCGGAGTGGTGTCCGCGCGGTGCACCGGTGCGTCCCTGGTTCCTGATGGGCGAGCTTCCGCCGTGGACACCGGAAACATATTGGAAGATCGCGCTCGGCTATCGCGCCGAGAAAATCGCCTTCGTTCGTGAACAACTCAAGGGCATCGATCGCGAAGCGGAGCTGCAGCGGATCATCTCTCGCGTCTGGGCAAGAGCCGACACGGATCGGGAGCGCTTTGTTGCGTTGATCGACTTCGTGCAACAGATGATGTTCTGGCCGCCGGTCGAACAGCCGCTGGAAGCGGATGCGATCGACACGCTACGTCGGGAATGTTGTCCGCCGACCGATCAGGCGGAAGCGTATCCCGAAGATCTCGAAGCGCCGTGGGCGAAGCACGCGTACGCGGAGGCGAAAGCGTTCGGCAAACACGTCGGCATTTGGTGCAATCCGTTCGGCGAAAAACTCACGGGCGATTGGGGCCTCCGCGGATGCGTGAACGACGCGCTCGAGCTGCTCGCATTGCATGAAGGCCGCTGCGGACATCAAGCATTTGTCGTGACACAGCTCGCGCAAGCTGGCGGTTGGCGAGCGAGGCTGGTTCAAGGCATCAGCCACCGATACAGCGAGATTCTCCTGGGCGATCGTTGGGTTTTGGCGGACACCGACATGTTTCCGCGCGGATTCATTCCACAAACAGAAGAAGGCGAATTGCCGACGCTCGAGTGGATGCGCGATCATCGCGAAATCGTAAACACCTGGCCGAGCATTCATCCCAAGGCCGATGGTATCGCGGTCTATTACGGCGCGCCGCCGATTGAAAACGCTTCATGACTGATTCACTCGATGCGAGTATCGAAGGTCCCGGCGCGGCGATGGCGACCGTGACCAATGGCGCGCCTGAATCACCGCTTGCTGCGGATCAGGAAGCCTATCTCTCTCAATACGCAAAACGGAATTATCTGCTCTACATGCTGATTGTGCTGGTGAGCCTCGGCGCCAGCCCCTTTGGCGACATGTCCGTCTTCGTGCCGACGCTCGCGATGCGGCTGCATGCGCCGACATGGATCGTCGCGCTGCCGACCGTTGTCGATTACAGCATCTCGTACATTCCAATTTTGCTCCTCGGCTGGCTGATGGGCGCGCGAGCGTCACGCACGCGCGTCTATGCCGCTTCGGTGGCGGCGATGTATCTGCCGATTCTCGCGCTGGCGATCGCCCTGTTGCGCGTTGAGTCCGAGCGTGCAATGGTCGTTATTTTCTCCGCATGCGTGATCTGCTATTCGCTGGCGCTGGGCGTGACGATCCTGCCGTGCTGGGATTTATTTGCGCGCATTTTCCCCGACAGCAAGCGATCGAAGATCATGGGTCAGGCGGGCGCATTGGGGCAGGCTTCGACATTACTGACCGCGGGTCTCGCGGGATGGCTCATCAGTAGCCATTCGCCCTTGCCGTATCCCAGGAATTACGCCGTCGCAATGCTGATCTTCGCGAGCAACGGCTTTGTCTGCCTGTTCGTGATCCTCGGCTTGAAGGAATACAAACCGCCGGTCTCGAATGAGCCGAAGCTGACGTTCGGCGGCTACCTCGCGATGCTCTGGCAAACGGTGCAAACCGACGATCGTTTCCGCGCGACGCTGCGCATCGCTCCGTTCGCGATCGCGCTCGTCAGCCTCACGCCCGTGATGCTCGCGTACGCGGTGAAATATCGCGGATTCACCGGCGCGGACGATAAGGCGCTGTTCGTCGCGTCTCGCCCGTACGTCATGATTCCGGGCCTGCTCTTGTTCGGATACATCTCGCATCGCATCGGTCCCGCGCGCGTCGCGGGCGGGTTGGCGGTGCTCATCCTTCTCGCAGTTCCACTGTCGATGCTCTCGTGGGGACGATTTCAGCTCGTGCCGCTGCTCATGATCACCACCGCGGCGTTTGGGAGTTTGTTCTACGTGCTGCTCGCGGTGATGCGCAGCGCCGATCAGTCACGCATGCACCAGTACCTGGCGATTTATTACACCGCGTGTCTGATCCCCGGGCTCGCGCCCCTCGGATTGGCATGGCTGATGGATCATACGCCGAACGTCGCGCTGTCGCTCATCATGCTGATCGCGGCGATCGTCGCCGTGGGGTTTCTCTCGCCGAGGATGTCGCGCGATGTGTGAAGATCTGCCGATTGGGATTTGCGTATTGCCGGAGCGACGGCCGAACACCGCGCGGACGGTGACCTATCCGAATTACATTTTCGAGATCCTCGATCACGCGGGATTGTTTCATCAGCGGATCGACTTCGGCGATCTCGAACGATCGCTGGATCGCCTTCGGCTTCTCGTCACCATCGGCGACGCAGAATTCTCCGATTCATTTCGCGAGAAGCTGACGCGCTGGATTGGACGCGGAGGCGCATGGCTGTCGATCGGCGGAACGTGCGGGATGGGTTCGTTGCTGGGCGTTGCGCCGGTCGAGCCAGAGATTTCGTCGTGGGGCGGCGGGGTGCGATCTCTTGGGGAAGGTTATCTCGCCGCGCGCGAGGATTCGCATCCTGCGCTCGGTCACGTCACTCGTCCGCTACATCTTTTCGGCGGATCGACTGTGACCGCGACGAGCGCGAGAGTTCTCGCGACGGTCAACGGAAAGCACGGTCAACCGACTGATCGTCCCGGGGTCGTCGAGAACGTGATCGGCAACGGCCGCACGATCTTCATCGCGGTGAATCTCACCGGCACGATCGTTCGCATTCAGCAGGGCATAGGAGTGTCTCGCGATGGCGTTCCGGCCGCGGACGGGTCCGGCGCGGTGGATGATCACGTGTTGAAGGCGGACGACGGCGCGGTGCTCGACTGGGATTTCGATCGCGATCCGGTGCCGGAGAGCGGTGGAAAGTTTCGTGCCTTTCTCGAACCCATCGCGGATCTGTGGCGCGAACTGTTGTTGCGGTCGATCTTCTATCTCGCACAGCAGCACGATGTGCCGCTCGCGATGTTGTGGCTCTATCCAAGAAGACTATCGGCGCTGGCGCACATCTCGCACGACAGTGACGGAAATGAGCCGGAAAAGGCGGAGGATCTGCTTCGGCTGCTCGATGAAACGAAGATCAAGACGACGTGGTGCATCATCCTGCCGGGTTACGACGCAGCGCTCACCGCGAAGATTCGAGCGGCAGGGCATGAGCTCGCGACGCATTACGACGCGCTCGGCGAGGGGACAAACTGGTCCGAGGAAGATTGGCGGCGACAGCACCGCGATCTGTCTGAGCAATTCGGCGAACGGCCTGTCAGCAACAAGAATCACGGCACGCGCTGGGAGGGGGATTGCGAATTCTTCGAGTGGTGTGCGAGGGTTGGCATCGAGCTGGATCAGACGAAATCGCCGAGCAAGACCGGTGAATGCGGCTTTACCTTCGGCACGTGTCATCCGTACATTCCCGTCACGTTTCGTGGCGAGACGATCGACTGCATGGAACTGTGCACGCATGTGTGGGACATGCCGGCGTGGGCGCCGACGCACGTGTTCGAGCCGCTGCTTGCGAGCGTAAAGCGGCGCCACGGAATTCTGCATCAGCTTTTTCATCCGTTTCATACGGTCAAGCCGGAGGTGGCGGAGGCGTTTCGGATGTGCGTGCGGCGGGCGCGCGAGGAAGGCCTGGAGTGGTGGACGGCGCGGGAGATCAACGACTGGGAACGCGCACGGAGAAAAGTACGCGTCGAGAAATTCGACGCAGGCGATGCGACCGTGACGCTCAGCGGAGAACGCGATTTGGCGGATGCGACGGTGCTGTATTTGGACCGCACGTCCGATTTCCACGCCTGGGGATTTGCGTGGCGCGCGGTGACGCAATCGATCGAAGTGAAGAAGCCTGCGACGTTCACCTTCTGATCATTGGGCCGGGTCGATCGTGAAATAGTACATGTTGTTCTTTTCCGGAATGTTTATCGCGGGGATGAGGATCGCGGCGAGTTCATCCGATGGCGTCGACCCACTTCGCGCGTCGATCGGGAAGAGACGGTTGAACGTCACGTCCGTTTCAAGCGTTTTCCAGTCCGAAAACTTCCCCGCGACGGGATCGAGCACTTTCGCGTATTGCAGCGTGTTGCTGGTGTCGTACGTCACGATGTAGATCGCGCCCTCTTTCGTCATAAACAGCCGCGCCTCGCCGGGCGATTCGATCTCGTGAGACACGAACTCCGGAACGTGTTCAGACGAAATTGGCTCGCGCGATGCGGCATAGACCATCTTGAGTCCGCCTGCGGTTTTGCCGTGCCCGTCGTCGAGAACGTACTGATACAACAGATGCACGCGACCGCTCGGATCGACGAGATTCGCCCGCGTTTGGAACCGGGCGCGTTCGTTTTGAACAACCACGACCTGTTGCCATTTCGGCTCAGCAGCGTTCGGATTCGCGCAGTGGTAATAGTGCAGATCGGTGTAGTGATTTCGTGAATCCGCGATGTTGAAGTCCGCCACCTCACTGCGAGTGCTTAGAATGTGCACGCCGGTCTGATCGAAGAAGACGTGGTTATAGCAATACGGTGCGCCCGGCGAATCAACGATCAGATTTCGCGACTTGCCGGTGATTGTGTCGAGCAGTGTGCAGCCGAGCTTTGACTGTTTGTAATCCGGGCCGTTGGTCCAATACACGAGCGCCGCCTCGCCTTTCCGGTCGATCGCGCCGCTCATGTAAGAGCCCCAGCCAATATCGATCTCGCTGCGGGTGAATTTCGTATTGGACGCGTCGTCGGCGCGGAACCACTGAATCGTTGAATCAAACGGGTGCACCGTGAAAACATTCGCGCGACCATCCGGCGAAAGCAAAAGCGTCGGCGTCTGATACGTGCGCTTAGGGCCGTCGAGAAGTACGGATGTCCATTTCCCGCTGTGCCGTGACCACAACGCGAGAGGCGCTTCGATCGGCGTTTGAGCGTCCCATGCAGTGTCCGGCGTGCGTGTGAAGTTGAGCGCGTAAACACGATCTTCGAAACGCGCGCCGATCGTGCACATGAACCCCCATCGGATGGCGACGGGACCGCAGGCTTCGCTGGCGCCGGAGCGGTCGGTGATCAATTCGAGATGAGGCTTTGCATCCGCGAGCAGAGGGGTACTGAGGAGAATCGTGCATCCAACCACAAGCAACAACGCATTTCGCATCGCAGCAGTTATGATGCGGAGGACGCGGAAGGGCAAGAGAACATGATTAAGACATCGACACAGAAGCTCTCGATTCATGGTGGGGCAAAGAGCGTCGAGCAATTCGACAAGTCGCTATTTCATTGGCCGATTGTGACGGACGAGGACGAACGCGCGGTAATTGAGGTGCTTCGCGCCGGATCGATGTCCTACGGCGACATTACAAAGCAATTCGAGCGCGAATTTGCGGGGTGGGCGGGGGCCAAATATGCGCTGGCGAGCTGCAACGGCACCGCATCGCTGCTTGAAGCGATGTTCGGCGTCGGCCTTGGCCGCGGCGACGAAATGATCGTGCCGAGCGTCACCTATTGGGCGAGCGCCTTGCAGGCGATGTCGCTCGGCGCGACACCCGTCTTCGCCGATATCGACGCCGACACGCTTTGCATCGATCCGCGAGACATCGAGCGCCGTATCACGCCGCGAACGAAAGCGGTGATGGTCGTACATTACTGCGGGCATCCCTGCGATATGGATTCAATCGTTGCAATCTGCAAGAAGCATCGGGTCAAATTGATCGAGGACGTGTCGCATGCGCACGGCGCGATGTACAACGGCCGGATGGTCGGCACTTTCGGCGACGTCGCGGCAGCGTCGCTCATGTCGGGGAAGAGTCTTTCCGTCGGTGAAGGCGGGATCTTATGGACAAACGATCGCTCGATCTATGAGCGCGCGCTGGCGTTCGGGCATTACGAGCGCACGAAGGGCGAACTCACCGATCCCGAGCTGAAGCGCATCGTCGCGCCGGATCAGTTCATGAGCGGCTTGCCGCTCGGCGCGATCAAAGGCCGGCTCAACCAAACCTGCGCCGCGATGGGACGCGTGCAGCTGAAGCATTATCCGTCGCGTATGAGCAAGATTCAGCGGGCGATGAATCGGTTCTGGGATTTGCTCGAAGGGGTGCCTGGAATCCGCGCGCATCGAGTCGATCCGAAGAGCAACTCGACGATGGGCGGATGGTACAACCCGCTCGGGCATTATCTGCCCGAAGAGCTCAACGGTCTGCCGGTGACGAAGTTCATCGAAGCTCTAAATGCCGAAGGCGTTGCAACCGGCCGCGGAGCGAATTTCCCGCTGCACCTGCATCCGGTGCTGAACGAGGCGGACGTCTATCACGACGGCAAGCCAACCCGCATCGCCTTCACGGAGCGCGACGTGCGACAGCCGAAAGGCTCGCTTCCGCGATCGGAGGCGCTGGCGGATCGAGTGTTCGGCGTGCCGTGGTTCAAGCACGACGACGCCGAAGCGATCGAACAATTCGCCAGCGCCTTCCGCAAGGTCGCCATGCACGCGGCGGCGCTTTAGGACGCCGGTGAGACTGGTGGCACAGGCATTCTTGCCTGTGACGGGGCGAGGTATCCCTCGACCCGAGTCGGCCGCGGACTACCGCGTCCGATCACCGACAGGAATGTCGGTGCCACCGTTCGTTGTTCGACTTGGCGACCAAGCGTAAGGCCGCTCGGATTCCAACCAAACCGATCGCGCTGATGCAGAGAATCAGCAGACCCCACCGGATTCCCGCGGCGGTGTGCAGCGAGATGCCGGCGCCGGTGATTGTCGCAACGTACGCGGCGACGCACATCGGGCACTTCGGGATAAGAGCCAGGCCGATGCTCGGCGCCAGCCACTGGCTCGCCTCGCGGCAGCAGGTTCGCGCGTTCATCGTGTCGCCTCCGCAGAATGGCAGCATCCGCTCTTCTCGGCGACCTTCGGCCAGTACGGCTTTTCCGCATCGAGGAACTTCGCGCCGGCTTCGTACTTGTCGTGATGGCGTACCCACTGCATGCTGAACGGCAGCTCGTCTTCATCGCGGCCTTTTGGCACGAGATCGAGCAGCACGTATGCGGTGACAAACGTGTCGAGTCCGCGGCCGAAAGTCGAGTACGTGTGGAAGATCTCGCCGGTCTCCGGGTCCTTGTAGAACACGCTCGCGCCGGGTGCTTCGTCGCTGGGGAACGGCTGCATCGTGTAGTTGTAATAGACCTCGCCTTTGGCCTTTTCCTCCGGCGTGAAGTAGACGTTGAAGTCGTGATTGAAGTCATTGCCGAAGGATGAGACCCACGGGAACTGCCAGCCCATACGCTTCTTGAACGCCTCGATCTCTCCGATCGGCGCGCGCGAGATCATGACGAGCGACGTGTCGCGCGCTGCCAGGTGCGGCAGGGCGCCGTTCATATGATCGGCCAGCAGCGAACAACTCGGACATCCCTCCGCCCACTCGGGGCCGAACATGAAATGATAAACGATGAGCTGACTCTTTCCGCGGAAGAGATCGGCGAGCGTCACCTTTCCCTGCGGCGCGTCGAACACGTAATTCTCGTCCACGCGCACCCACGGCAGGTTTCGTCGCTCGCGCGCCAGCTCGTCGCGCTGACGCGTGTTCACCTTCTCCTTCGCCAGGTGCGCCTTGCGGGCCTCTGTCCATTCCGCTTTCGATACGATGGTTGGCTTCGTCATGACAGTCTCCTTCTTTCGTTGTGCGACTAGCGTTTGCTCGCGCGTTGCTCTGCGAGGTCCTTCATCCGCTTCACCCAGTATCCCCATCCCTGCGATAAGCCTTCGCGATGTTGTTCGTCGATGATGCCGATCGCGCGATGGACGAGCTGCAGGCGCGTCTTCGACCCCTCGGCGGTCAGTCGATACTGCAGATGATTGACGGCCGGATGGGACATCATCATCGGGCCCCAAAGCTCGATCAGCTTCGGCGGTTTGATGACCTGCACATGTGCCCAGAGATGGCCCGTGCTGTTTCCGAGATCGCGAAACCATCGTCCGCCGGGCCACGCTTCCAGCGTGAATGGGAATGGCTTGCCATCGGGCATTTCGCTCTTCGGTCCCAATTGATCGAGCACGGCTTCCCATGCGGTTTCGATCGTGGCGACGATTTCCACCTCCTGGCGGATCGTGAGCGTCTGAATCTGTTCCTGATTGACTGTTGTGGCAGGGGGCATGTGCGTCCTTCCTTTCAGTGAAGAGTTAGTTGGTTCGTTCCTTGTGCTTCCGCTCGGCCTGTTCCTTGATGCGAAGCAGCTGGTGCGCCCAGAAGCGTTCGAACATCTTGGCCCAGTCGTGAATGGTTTTGAGCTTCTCGCCGTTGACTTGGTAGAGGCGTTGACGTCCATCGCGTCGCACGTTCACGAGACCCACCTCCTTCAGCACACCGAGGTGTTTGGAAACCATCGGCTGAGGCCAACCGAGCCTTCCGACGAGATCGTTCACGGGCATCTCACGCTCGGCCAGGGCTTCGAGCACTTGGCGGCGCTTCGGCTCGGCGACGGCGTTGAACGGATCGAGTGTTGTAGCGGCTCGGGCCATATGTGAAATTTATATCCCCATACAGGAATATGTCAAGCCGAAAAAGAAATTTTGGTTACGCTTTTTGAACGTCCACTGTAACCCGTCCGACCGACCGGCCATCCAACGTTCGAAACGCAGGGGAATTCGTTGTATTGGTCGTTATGAATTCGTAACCTGATCCGCAGCGGGCCTCTCATTGACGGCGCCGCTGACCAAGCGAATCGAAAAACTCATCGCGCCCGGGGCAGATCTCTTTCGATCGCTCCTCGCGATCATTTCCTGGGAGGAATGTCGATGTCTCGAAGCACGTCTACTCGCTCGCACAGTTTGTCGCTCGAAGCTCTCGAAGAACGCAAATTGATGGCGTCTAGTGGAATCGGCGCGTTTGCGCCATCGACTGCGACGTGGTCGCTTCGTTCGACTGCGTCGGCGGGGCCGGCGGACGTCGGGACATTCCAGTTCGGCACCACCGCCGTGCCGGTTGCCGGGGATTGGAACGGCGATGGGCAGGACGACATCGGGACATTCAATCCCGCGACAGCGACGTGGTCGCTGCGTTACGGCACGTCCGCGGGCGCGCCGGATGCGGGCGTGTTT
This sequence comes from Phycisphaerae bacterium, assembly GCA_025924315.1. Taxonomy (GTDB): domain Bacteria; phylum Planctomycetota; class Phycisphaerae; order Tepidisphaerales; family Tepidisphaeraceae; genus JAICIO01. The sequence continues at coordinate 9,272 of JAICIO010000032.1, read as the reverse complement.
GTCTTCGGCAAGCATGGGAACCTGCCGGTCGTGGGCGATTGGAACGGCGACGGACGCGACGACATCGGCGTGTACGATCCGGTGACCGCGCAGTGGTCGCTGCGCTATGGCGCGTCGGCGGGCTCGGCCAACGCGGGCAGCTTCAAGTTCGGCGCCAAACATTCCATTCCCGTCGCGGGCGACTGGAACGGTGACGGCAAAGACGGCATCGGCACGTTCGATCCCGGCAGCGCGACCTGGACATTGCGCCAGACGCCCAACTCCGGCTCCGCCAATGCGGGCACGTTCAAGTTCGGCAGCAAGAAGACCTATCCGATCGTCGGCGATTGGAACGGCGACAATAAAGACGGCATCGGCGTGGTGAATGTGAACACGGCCACGTGGACGCTGCGTCAAACCGCGACCGCCGGCTCTCCCGACGCGGGCACGTTTCAGTTCGGGCCGAAGTACGCAATCCCCGTCAGCGGAGTGTGGAGCGCGCCCACTCCGCCCGCGCAATCGGGAAATACGCTCGCGACGGTTACGCTCAAGCCGCTCGACCTGAATCTGCTCGGCTTGGAAGTTCAGTCGAGTCCGATCACGGTCACGATCAGCGCTAAATCCGGCAACGGTGAGATTCTCGGCAATCTTATCAACAGCGTCGGCAGCATCGTCGACACGAGCCAGGCCACCAAAGCGCTGAACAACGTGCTGAGCACCGCGGTCGATCTCGTCAACTCAGTCAACCTCTCTCTCCCGGGCATCGGACCCGGCAGCTTCGACACGGCGACCGCTTCCACGACGCAGGTGATGGAACTTTTCGTCGCGCCGATTCACACGGACACGCTCGGCGTGCAGGTGGACACGAGCCCGGTGCGGCTGACGATCTCCGCACATGCGGGCAGCGGTTTGGTGCTCGGCAATGCGATGGCGGCGCTGTCGAACCTCTTCAATCCGCCACTGCCATCCGTGTTCGACATCGATACCATCAACCAGAAACTGACGGATGTTCTCGGAGAGCTGAACGCTCAGCTCGGTGCGATTCCGTCTGCGAATGTCCCGACCAAACAGCCGGACTCGGGCGACGTTCTAAACTTCGGGGTGCCACAACTCGACATGAACCTGCTTGGCCTGCAGCTGAAGACCGATCCGGTGACGCTGGATGCGTCAGCGCAGAGCGGTGATGGCGAGGTTCTGGGAAATCTGTGGACGACGGCGCTCAACGGTCTGAACGTGACGCCGGACAAGATGGCGCAAATGAGCAACACCGTCAGCGGGGTTCTCGCGAGAGTCTTCGGCGCGCTGAACGCGTCTTCGATTACCTTACCTGCAAGCGCGGTCACCGGACTGTCGCCTGCGATGCAGGCACTGCTCTCGCCGACGCTGATCAGCCCGGCGGGTTCGACCACGCCGATCCTTGATCTGATTCCGTCGTCGTCGAATACGCCACCGGCGGCGATTAATCTGCTCGGCCTGAGCCTCGCGAGCAACAACGTCAATGCCCAAGTCTCGGCCACGACAGGTGACGGACAAATTCTCGGCAATCTCCTCTACAACACGGCAAGTCTGGCGAATCCTGGTGGATCGGCGGCGCTGATCTCGCTCATGGGACAGCTCGCGTCCGGCAGCACGGCGCCGGTCGCGCCGATCTCCGGCCCGTTCTCTTCCACACCGATTTCGTCAACGCCGCTGACGTCGCTCACGTTCCCGGCGCTCGATCTGAATCTGCTCGGCCTCGAGGTGCAGAGCGGCCCGATGACCATCACCGTCAGCGCCGAGTCGGGCGATGGCGTATTGCTCGGCAATGTGCTTCGCGGGTACACGAGCCTGCTCAACCTCAACGGCGTTGGCAACGCGGTGAACAACGTCCTCTCGCACACCGCCGATCTTGTGAACTCGGGAACTCTCATGGTTAGCGGCGTAGGCTCCGGCGCTTTCGACACCGGTTCTGCTGCAACAACGCCATTGCTCGATGCCACCATTGCACCGACACACATCGACCTGCTCGGCGCCGACGTCGACACGAGCCCGATTCATTTCACCATGATCGCGCACTCGGGAAATGGTCTCGTGCTCGGCAATGCACTGACGGACATGGCGAATCTGTTCAATCCGCCGCTGCCGCAGCAGCTCGACGCGGGCTCGGTCAACACGAACCTTCAGCAGTTGCTCTCGAACCTGAACGCGCAAATTCCCGGCATCGCACCCGCAACCTTGCCGACCGTTCCGACCGGCGATCTCGTTGGTCTCAGCGTGCCGGGGTTGAATCTTGATCTGCTCGGGATGGGGCTGAAGACCGATCCGATCTTCATCGACGCCGCCGCGCACACCGGCAACGGCATGCTGCTCGGCAACATTTACACCACCGCGTTTAACACGCTCGGCACCGCGCCCGCGGACTTGCACACGGTTGCCAGCAATGTGAACGCGATCCTCGCCAAGGCGGTTGGCGTCTTTAACAATTCGTCGATCACCGTACCGGCGGGTGCGCTTGCGTCGCTTCCATCGGCGTATCAGACGCTGGCATTGCCAACGCTGCTGAATCCGACAGTTGGTGCGAACGCGTCGATCTTCGATATGAACATCGGCTCATCGGGCAGTACGCCGACGAACACGAGTTTGCTGGGTGCAGGTATGGCGACAACGAACGCCCACGTTGGAATGACCGCCGATACCGGCGATGGTTTGATCCTCGGAAATATGCTTTACAACGTTTCGAACCTGCTGAACGCCGGTTCGTCGAATTATCTCTACCTCTTGCCGTTGCTGACCTGACCGTAGAGATGTCATTCTGAGCGAAGCGAAGAATCTCGAAATCGAATGTCGGGATCGAAATCGAAATCCTTCGCTGCGCTCAGGATGACGTGGTCTCGTCAATGCCGCCCATCGGCGCGGAGCCGGCGGATCAGCGCGTTCGTCGAGCTATCGTGCTTGAGCGGTGGCTCCGATGGCGACTCCAGCTCCGGCGCGATTCGCTGCGCGAGCACCTTCCCGAGCTCGACACCCCATTGATCGAATGAATTGATGTTCCAGATTGCGCCCTGCGTGAAGACGCTGTGCTCGTACAGCGCGACCAGCGCTCCAAGAATCTTCGGTGTGAGATGATCCGCGAGGATCATGTTCGACGGCCGATTGCCTTCGAACACGCGGTGGGGCACAAGTTCCTTTGCCGTTCCTTCCGCTTCCACCTGCGCTGCGGTTTTGCCAAACGCGAGCGCCTCCGCCTGCGCCAGCACATTCGCCAGCAGCAGATTGTGATGTCGCGCGATCGGATTGAGCGATTTCGCGAACGCGATAAAGTCGCACGGAATCAAATGCGTGCCCTGGTGAATGAGCTGATAGAACGAATGCTGACCGTTCGTGCCCGGCTCGCCCCAGTACACCGGGCCGGTCATATAATCCACCGTGCGCCCATCGAGCGTCACGTGCTTGCCATTGCTCTCCATCGTCAGCTGCTGAAGAAACGCGGGAAAGCGCTTGAGATACTGGTCGTACGGAAGCACCGCGATCGAATGCGCGTTTAAGAAATCGACATACCACACCGTAAGCAGGCCCATGATTGCCGGTAGATTCTTCGAAAACTCCGTCGTGCGGAAATGCTCATCCATCTCGTGAAAACCGGCGAGCATCTCGCGGAATTGTTCGGGGCCGATCGCGATCATGGTCGAGAGTCCGATCGCGGAATCCATCGAATAGCGTCCGCCGACCCAGTCCCAGAAGCCGAACATGTTTTTCGTGTCGATCCCGAAGGCCGACACCTTCGCGGCGTCGGTCGAGACGGCCGCGAAATGCTTCGCAATCGCGCTCTCATCGCCGCCGAGCTGATCGAGCAGCCACTTCCGCGCGCTCTGTGCGTTCGTCATCGTTTCGACGGTCGTAAACGTCTTTGAAGAAATGATGAAGAGCGTCTCCGACGCGTCCAAATCGCGCGTCGTCTCAACGAAATCGGTTCCATCGACATTCGAGATGAAGCGGAAAGTCATGTCGCGCGTCGCGTAGTGACGCAGCGCTTCGGACGCCATGACCGGGCCGAGATCCGATCCGCCGATGCCGATGTTGATGACGTTGCGGATGCGCTTCCCGGTCTGCCCGCGCCACGATCCATCGCGGACGCGCTGCGCGAACGCGGCCATCCGATCGAGCACTTCGTGGACCTTCGGAACCACGTCTTCGCCGTCAACCACGATCTTCTCGCCACGAGGCGCGCGCAGCGCCACATGCAGCACGGCACGATTCTCCGTCGAATTGATCTTGTCCCCGCGGAACATTGCGTCGATCCGTCCGCGGAGGTTCGCTTCATTCGCCAATTGCACGAGCAACTGCAGCGTCTCGTCGGTCACCCGATTCTTCGAATAATCGAGATATAACCCCGCGCCCGACGCCGTCATTCGCTCGCCTCGCTTTGCGTCGGCGGCGAAGAGATCGCGCAAGTGCGCGTCGCGCATGGAGGCGCTGTGCTGCTGAAGCTTTTTCCACCCGGCTCGCGCCGTGAGCGGCGCGAGCGTTTGGCTTGTTCCTTGCCCCATGATCCTCTCCTGAGCACGTGAAGTTAAGATCGAACATACCACGATCACGCACGCGGCGGCAGATTGCTGCGGCTATCAAGCGAAATCGCGCCGGCGGGTGAGCTCGTCGGGGCGCTGATCGATTCGTTGCACGTGCGCTGCCGAAAGGAAGCGCGGTCCACCGGCGGTGAGCGTCTGCGCGAGGATTCGGCAGGTTTTCACGAGCATCTGCGTCGCATTGAGCACATCGCGCGGCGTGGCGCCGAGCGCGATCACGCCGTGGTTCTCCATCAAAATCACTTTCGGCACGCGGCGATTGCGATCGATGAACTCGCGAATTGAATTCTGAACCGCGAGCGCGAGTGGCAGGCCGGGATCGGTATAAGGAACGTATGCGTACTGCGGGCCAGTCACGACAATCTGATCGGGAAAGAGCGACCCACCGAAGAGCTCGCGGCTGTTCTTCGCGCAGAGCAACCCGACCGCGACGGTGGGGTGCGTGTGGCCGACGAATCGCACTCCTTCCAGCTTCAGGCACATCGCGTGAAGGAACGTTTCGATCGACGGCGCCTTGTTGCCCTCGATCGTGGAGGACTTGAGCAGATCCTTCACGCCCTGATCGTCGAGCTTCGCGTCCTTCAGCGCCGCCAGGATGGGTGATGAGCGAACGCGCACGAAGGATTCGCGAGACGCCGTGGCGAGCTGCGTCCCCGAAGCCTTGACCCAGAACGAATCATCTTCGCCGCAGGTGGAGGTATTGCCTTCGCCGATGATCGCGTAATCGTTCGCTGGGTTTCCCAGTGTGTTCGACAGTTCCACAAGCTCGTCAAGAACATCAGGCATCGATCTTCTCCATCACGTTGCTGCGCAAATCAGGGACGCCCGCGAGAAACTGTTCCACGATCCGCCGCAGGCCGCTCGCGTCTTTGCCCTCGAATCGGAAGGTCATGAGCGGTTCGGTGATCGAAGCGCGAGCGAGCGCCCATCCATCATCGTATTCGGCGCGCACGCCGTCCATGCGCTCAATCCGTCCGCCACAATGCGCGGCGATCCGCTCGAGCACCGGAGAGGAATCGCCTTGGAAAGGAATGCGCAAATCAGGCGTGATGGTCGGCCAACCAATCGCCTCAATCCAACCGGCCAGCGACGTTTTCGATTTCGCCAGCAGACGGGCCACAGCCAGCGCAGCAAACAGTCCATCGTCGCCGCCGCGGAGCGTTTTGAAGAAATAGTGGCCACTGACTTCCACACCCAGATCCGCCCGGTTCTGAATCATCGCGGTTTTGATGAAGCCGTAACCACTCGGCTGCATGATTGACTTGCCACCCGCTTCCCGCACCGCCTTCGTCAACACGGATGCACACTTCTGATCATAAATAAGCGTGGGATGGGTGAAGTATTGGGTGGCGAGCAGCGCACCGATCTGCTCGGCGCGAGCGACGCGGCCGGTGTGATCAACAAATGCCGCGCGATCGCCATCGCCGTCGAGGGCAATTCCCAGATCCGCGCCTTCGGCGATCACGCGTTTGGCGAGCGCGCTCAGATTCTCATCGACCGCGGGATTCGGCGAGCGACGTCCGAAGTCCGGATCGATTGGCCCGCCGATGCTGATCACCCGGCATCCTTCGGCCTCGAAAACCCGCGGCGCGATCTTCGTGAACGCGCCCTCCATGGCGTCGATGACGATCTTCATGCCCGCGATCGATTCGCCGCCGAGTGTTTCCGCGCGCGTGCGGACCGATGATTCGTACGGCAGGATCACATCGGCCGATTGGACGAATCCGCACGACTCGGTACTCGCCGGCGCATTGATCCCCGCTTCCAGTTCCCGCATCAAATCAGGCACCGCCGGCTCATCCCCGATCATGAACTTGATGCCGTTGTATTTGCCGGGATTGTGCGAGGCGGTGACGATCGCGACGCTGCGGCAATGTAAGTGCTTGGCGGCGAAGTAAACGACCGGCGTCGGAACTTGGCCGACATCTTGCACAGACACGCCCGCGTCGAGCAGGCCTTCGAGCAATGCCTGCTTGATAGCAGGCGTGGTTCGGCGAAAGTCTCCGCCAAGGCACACTGGCTCGGCATTCCGCCGGCGAATCATCGCGCCCAGCGACCGACCGATTGCGCGTGCAATCGGTTCATTCAATTCCGGCCCAGCCACCCCGCGGATGTCGCAGGCTTTAAAGATGCTCACAAATAACCCCGTTCACGCAACGCATCGCAAAATCGCTGATATTGCCGATCATATTGATCCGCCAGACGCGCATCCGGTTCAATCTGCTGCGCGATGCGGACCATGGCTCGGATCGCCTTGCCACAATCGCCGATACTGGCGCTCGCCGCCAGGATTGCGGCGCCAGCGGCGCATTCTGGATTTTCCGAAACGACGTAACTGCGGCCATTGACGCTCGCGCGGATTCGCAGCCACGTCCGATTGCTCGCCGCGCCACCGGTGGCGAAAACTCGATCGGAAATTGGAAGCCCCAGACGCTCGAGCTTCTCAATCCCCATTCGCTCGAGGAACGCGATCCCCTCCATCCCTGCCGCCAATCGCGTGACCGGATCTTCAATGGTATCCAGCCCGAAGCCTTTCGCCGTGTCGGATGAAAATGGGAAACGCTCGCCAGTCTTCGCCAGCGGATATGCGATCTGCCCGCTCGGTAGAGAATTACCCACCTGATTGCTCAGCTCATCGAGTTCGCCTTTTTCGAAATACTTCGCCACCCATTCCGCGCCAGCGCTGCACGCGGCGCCCGGCAGAAATCCGCCCGCCGGATGACGGTGGTTGTAAAGGGCGCCATCGGGATCGATGAGCGGTGTCGGGCTGATCGCTTTGAACACCAGCGTCGTGCCAAGAGTGGTGTTCAAATCGCCCGCTTTGCTCGCACCGGACGCCAGGCAACCTGCGGTCCCATCCGTGCAGCCGCTGATGACGGGGACGCCCGCTGGAATTCCCGTCATCGCCGCGGCTTCAGTTGTCACCTTGCCGATCATCACACCCGGTAAAACGATCCGCGGGAGCAGCGCCAACGGAATGCCCAGCTCGGTTTCAATCCGCCTTGGCCAAGTGAGCGTGCCGGGATCGGCTCCCGTTTTCAGCGCCGTCGAAATATCCGTCACGTCGTATCGCCAGCAGAGCATGCCGACGATCCAGTCCGTCTGGTGGATGATTCGCCGGCACCGTTTGAAGACGGCGGGCTCGTGACGCGCCAGATGCAGAATCTTGGGAAGCGCAAAGGCGGGAGCGATCTCAACACCGTACGGCTTGAGCACACTTCTCAGCGCATCCGCGGAGGCGGCGCCTTCGGCCGTCCCGCGCATATCGTTGTACATCAGGCCCGGCGTGAGCGGCTGATTGTGTTCATCCGCGAGAAGAAACGTGCCGGACGTCGCATCCACCGCGATGCCGGTGATTTCCGCGTCCGCTGGAATCGATGCGCTGAGTTTTTGCAGCGCGGCCTGCGCTGCTTGAGTCCACGCTTCGGCACTCTGCTCTATTTTTGGACCGTCGGTTCGCGTCATCCCGCCAGAAAAATCCGCCCGCCCGCTCGCGACGACGCTGCCAGAAAAATCCAGCGCAACGGCCCGCGCGCCACCGGTGCCGATATCCAGACCAATCGCAACTGAACGAGGCATCATGCTCACCTTTGACCCGCGTTGAACGAACTTACCTCCGACGCATTCTTCTTACCCGCAACAGCGAACTTGATCTAATAGACCGGGCCGCCTTTCGTGAGCCAACCCATCGCGGATCTCCGTTCGCTGGAAGATGACGCCTTGGCGAATCATTCCCCGCGCGAATTTCTCCGCAGGAGGCCACAAAGGGTCGACTCTCGCGGACAAAGCACAAAAAAAAGGACTCGCGTTGCCGCAAGTCCCTGTCTCAGAAAAAGTAGCGGGGGGCCTGTTCAGACCCGGTGCACAGGCTCGTCGACGGTGGGTTCCGGCATCGATTTCTCGCCTGACGGTGGCCGAACCGTCCCGCATTCGGGGCAGCGGTCGGGCGTGGCACGGAGGTCGTAGCCGCATTTTGGGCATTTGCCTGGTGAGGAAGCCATGTAAGCATTCGCAAAATGCAGAGGCGTTCTGAGTGGAAGGACCGAGAAAAGTATCATGAAGCTCCAAAGCGGAATCACGAGTACGCGAGTGATCACGGTCGGCTGGAGAGTCGTTCCGACGCTCGTCACTGCGCCCAACGATAATCCGCTGCTTGGTTCCTGCCAGCAAGTGTAGTGAAAACCGACATTGTTGGTGCGTAACGAAGCTGTCACCGGGCCGCCGCGCCAAAAATCGGAGGTCGGTCGGAGACTCCAAGAATCCAGTTCGAATCGCGGATGTGGAAACGTGACATTGTCATCTGCGAGTGCGAGCCCACCGTAATGAATCTGCACGAGGCGATGACCTGAAGAGCCGAAGTACGCGATTGAGTAGCTTCTCCAAAAGCTGCGCAACCACACTCCGATTGTGGTCACGAGGAGCGCGAGCGACAGCACTGTTACGAGCTTCGAAGACCGACGCCTCACAACAAGAGTCTAATCCATAATCTTGCGGCCTGCGCCGGAGGGGGCGAATCACCGGCCCGCTAAAAACCTGCAAACCCTGGGGCGAGGATGCGGCCACAGGAAAGGTTGGAAGAAATCGCTTGCTCTGACTCATCCCCACTTTCGCGTCGGTCTGTATCGGGGGCATAAAATAGCCCGAGCCCGCTTGTCCCGGGCTCGGGAGTGATCACCCCGGCACAATCGAACTGGAGTCGATCATGTCTCGCAAGGATGCGATTACATGGGT